>NZ_JBNNWE010000063.1:0-33772 GCF_050280905.1 Pseudomonas sp. NPDC086278 | reverse complement strand
AGCGGAATCATCGGCTTGTTTATCGGGCCGGTGGTGCTCGCGGTCGGGTATCAGTTGTTCTGGCGATCTGACCCAGGGCCGCAGCCAAGGCTTTCTTCTTGTTGTCGTCCATTAAAGTCCTCACGTAATCAATAAGGCCTGACGGCCAACACCTGTATAAGTAGCCAGTATTATTCCACAGCGATTCAGGATCGCCTACCCCTGATTTGAGATTTCTCCAGCGGCATGGCGCAGCAGCCCCTCTAGCGCGGCCTTCACCGTTTGTCGGCGAACCTCGTCGCGGTTGCCGGGGAAGTGCTGGACCTCGCTGAACACCTGCTCACCCACGCCCCAGGCCAGCCACACCGTGCCCACCGGCTTGCTCGGCGACCCGCCGTCCGGCCCCGCCACGCCACTGACCGCCACGGCAAAATGCGCCCGGCTTTTTTCCTGAGCGCCACGCGCCATCGCCTCGACGACTTCCTGACTGACCGCACCGACCGTCGAAAACAATTCGTCCGGGACATTCAATTGCTGGGTTTTCTGACGGTTGGAGTACGTCACATAACCGGCCTCGAACCATGCCGAACTCCCCGGAATGCGAGTGATCGCCTCCGAAATACCGCCACCGGTACAGGACTCGGCCGCCGTGACGTGCGCATTGAGAACCTGCAAGCGTCTGCCCAGTTCAGCAGCCAGTTGGGTGATTTCTTTCACGGTCATCTCCAGAGCGGGCGGAATGAGAACTACCGTACACGAGCGTATCGCGCTTGCAAGGCGCAGGATCGATCAAGATGTTAGCGAACGATGGCTCTGATATAGGCCTGACAAGCCTGCAAGGCAATCAATCCGCGGTCGCCGGCATCGGTGATGGCGACAATTCGTTGAGCATGCGCCGGGTCAAGTCGGGCGCGTACGGCGCCATGATCCACGCCGCTGGCGTCGGCGGTGGCTGGCACCGCACAGCCTGAGGCAGGGTCATGGGGGTCGAGGAGGACTGACAAGCGCACATCAGCAGTGGCAAGACGGTCGCGCAGGCGACCTTGATCACGTTGGGCATCGCTAAGCGCTCGATAATGGGTTTGTTCGCTGGCCGACAGACGCTGCTCCAGCGCCAGGCGCTGGTCTTGCTCGGCCTGTTGCTGCGTGGCGGCCGCCAGGGTCAACGCGTTTAGCGTCTTGGCGTGCAAACTGGCCTGTTCCGTCAATTGCCGACCGTAACGCCAGTCCTGAATGCGCCAGGCCAGCATCGCCGAACCGCCGGCCAACGCCACCAGAAACACAAAAGCACCGATTGCCCGGTAAGAAATAGGCATCAAGCCGAAGGCTGGCATAACACCGCCCTCGCCCGTGCCCAAAGTTGCAGACGATCCTGCAAACCGTTGAGCCCGCCGTTAATGCGGCGGGTGATGCTGTTGAACTGGTCGCGGTCGGCCAGTTGGTTGAGGCCGTTCTGCTCCCAGAACCAGGCGGCGGATTCGGCGGCCCACTGCGGCTTTTCCAGGAGCTCGGGCAGAAACAGCAACCGGTCGTCACCGAACAGTCCGAGGCTGCATTGGCGGTAATTGTCGTGGCCGGTGATCTGGATCAGGCCTCGGCCACGGTATTTTTGGCCGTCGCCGTCAGGCGCTGGTGTGTTGCCCAAACGGACCGCCAGGGTGCCGGTGTCGTATTTACTTAAGTATTGCTCACTGCCCAGTTCCCGCACGTAGTGCAACTGGCCCGACTCATGGCCGACCTGTGCGAGAAACGCGGCAATGCGTTTCGGAGTGTCGATGTTGAAGCGCGTCATGGCGGCGTTGAGTGCGCAAATGAAAACGCCCGCTTGAAGGCGGGCGTTGGGCATGATGTTGAGCAGTTGCCCTTCCGTTAGGGGCATAAGAAGTCCTCCATCTACTTTTCTATGTTTGTACAACGCGAAAACGCGAGCGCAATGACCGGGTTGGGCATCGCTCATGCAACTGCGTGATGAGCGGAGTGATCCTTAGGGAGGTGCTCCAGAATCGAATTGAATGTGGGGGAGTTACTGCGCGGGGTCCAGGCAATGAGCCTCAACGGTGCATCGGTAGCTTTCCTTGCGGGTGCCACTGGCCGTTAGCTTTTTGATAGACCATCGACCCTGCATGATCCCGGGCCAACTGGCGTCCAGTCGAATAACCCCTTCCGCGGCGAGGTCAGGGTGCCCCGGACAACTGATTGTCAGCTTGAACGCGTCGCGCTCCAGCCGGCGTAACTCACCCTCGGCGGCGGCCTTGGCCTGGTCTTCATTCTGACAACGCCGAGGAAGCGTTTTGAACGGCTTGGTGCCCACGTGAACCGTTCGCTCCTTGGCGGCCACCGCGTCCCACCAGGTGGCTTGGCACCCGTTGTATTTTGATCGGACGGCTTCATCAATAACGGCACTGATAAAGCCTTGGTCGCCGGGGCGATTGTCCGTGGTCACCGAGAGTGAAACTTCCGTCAGCGACTTGCCGGAGATGGACGTCACTTGCCCACCCGATGCCAACACATACAGACCGTTCACCGGTTTGGTGACTGCGCCATACATCTTTGCGACACGGGTCAGAAATCCCATGTCCGTTTCGTTGGACTGGTCGATATGCTCAATTTTCTGCTTGTCCAGCACCGGCGCCACGCGCGGAGAAAAGCCATGCTTCATGGTCAGTTCTCGAAACAACGCGCCCAGCGTCGTGGGGCCGTAACTGGCCCATCGGCGCTGCTTGAAGCCGGTGTCATCGTGCTCACTGAAGGGAGCCGACATCGCGATGAGCGACAACTGCTGCGGATACAAAGACGGGGTGCGCTGGGTGATGACAAACACGCCTTTGTCGACCAGGCCTGACTCTTTGTAACCCACTTGCAAGCCGATCCTGCCACCGAGGCTGGGCAGTCCTTCCAGCCCTTCCAGATCGATAAGGAGTTTGATCTGATCGGACTCGATACCGGAGACATCGATATGCTCCCATTGGATCAGCCGCTCATTGAGCAGCCGGGAATTGGCTCCGTAGATTTCTACGGCGGGGGTAAATCCAAGCGTCATGCGTCCTCCTTAATCCCAGGCCAATACGGGGGTGGCAGCCACCGTCGGCGTCGCCAACTCGGGCATCACTACCCAGATTCCCGCCGGCAACACCGGTCCCTGTTCGGCAAGGGTCCGATTCAGTTGCCAAAGCGCTTCTTCAGCGGCGTCGTCACAGCGGCCAAGCTCACGGTAGAGCAACAGATTGACTGAATCGCCGGCGATACTTCTGACTCTACGCATTGATGAACTCCGTTAACTCGATCGCCCAGGAATTGAGCATCGCTGTCCCGTCATCGATGATCTCGCTCTGGGTCTCCGTCACGCTGGTAATCCGCCAAAGGCCCCAGTTGCGCCCGAGACCATCCAGCAATGGCAGCGGCACACGCAGTGCCTGTAAGGCACGCAACTCGTCGAGTCGCTGCATTGCCACGGCATACATCGACTTACCCGTGATACTCAGCGTCTCCAGGCCCTGTCCGGTCTGGCTCGATTTAGGCTTGCTGGCAAGGATGTCCAGATCCACCCAACCGCCGTCTGACTTACGAACCAGACCGCTATAGGCAAAGTCTCGGGACAGGCCAAAAATGAAGCTGCCCAACACCATTTGCTGTCGCATCAAATACCTCCATCGGTGAGGGCCGCATTGCGTCTCGCGGCGAGTGGATTGGCCATCATCAAAGGCACAAATTGCGCATGCAGTGTTTGCGTGACCAGGTTAGCGATCTGCCTGGCATGGGTAGGATCCTGACCGGTGATGTTGATGACGGGCGCAAAGTTGATCGGCCGGTTGTTCATCTGCGCACCGACCAGGTTCTTGCTCACCTGGCTCGGTGGGTCGAGCCGGTTAACCGGCCTGCCAAGCTGCTCGCCCAGCCATGAACCGGCCTTATGGCCCACCGCACTGCCCGCCGCCCCGCCCACTACCCCGCCGAGCAGGCCGCCGACAAAGGTCGCCGCACCCGGAGAGAAAAATGTGCCTATTATTGCGCCAGCGCCAGCTCCCGCATAAGAGCCAGCCAGCCCACCCGCCGCCGAACCGAGACCGCCGCCAACCAGCCGGGCATCCCCCTTGCGAATCCCTTCGACGACCTCAAGACCGGCATCGACCAACATAAGCGGACGAGCCAACGAGCCTGCTACACGACCGACCCTGGTCCCTTGGCCCATCAATCGCCTGCCGGTGCTGGACGTCAAACCCGCCAACCGGCTGTTGGCGACGGCGCCAAGCGCCTGGGCACGGGCCATCACTTGAGCCTGAACCGTTTGAAGTCGGGTCACCGCAAGACTGCCCAGCGCGGACGTTCGGGTCCGCAACGTGCTGCCGAGACCGCCTGTTCCAGCACCACCGCCGTTTCCCTTGGCAGCGCCGTTACGGCTTCCTTCGCCCAACCAGCCTTTGACCTTGTCGACGATTTTCACCCCCTTGAACGCCGCGGCGCCCACCAGGAGTGCGCCAGTGGCTACCGGGAATGCTTCGGCAAACCGGCTCAGGCCATTGATGGCCGCACCGGTTGGCGCCAGCAGTGCATCGAACATCGGCAGCACGCTGTTGCCGCTTGAGATCTTGAGACGGTCCAACTGGGCGTTGAAAACGTTCCAGTGCGATTGCGAACTGTCCGAGAGTTTCAGTGCCGATTGCTGGACCGCACCCTGATCATGCAGCTGCGAAGTCGCATACTGTTTTTTGTCGCTCACCAGCGCAAACGCGCGGTCGACTTCGCCGATGTTTTGCAGCATTTGCAGAATCGGTTTGTCGACCGAGAACAGCTGCGTGGCAAGCCCGGACCGCTCTGTTACGGGTTGCGCCTTTAGCGCTTCAAGGACCGAAACGATGGTCGAGGGCGCATCTTTTTGCATCCCATTGGCCAGCGCTTTAGGGTCCAGCCCCAGTTGCGCCCAGGCGGCTTGCTGGCCGGGCGACGTCGCTTCTCCCCGAGCCAGCGTCGTGGTGATTTTTTCAAAGGTAACCCCGGCATCGGCGGTTTTGACGCCAGCATTGAGCAAGGCAGCGGACAGCGCGGCGGTTTGTTCGGGTGTCAGGCCGGAGTTGGTTCCAGCGGCACCATAATTGGAGAGGATCGAGCCAATATCAGCCTCGGAAGCACTCAAGCCGCGGCCTAATACGCTCGTGGCATCGGCCAGGTCCTGGGTCTTCCCACGGTCGAGGTTCATCGAGGTGCGCCAGCCGATCAACAGCTCGGCCGCATCCTTGGCCGGCATTCTGAACGCAGAGGCTGTGATCGCCGCGTCACGGGTAAACTCGACAATTGATTTCTGTCGAGCGAGCGTATCGACGTTGCCTGCAGCATCACGCTGATCGTTGCCGATCCCAGCCTGGGCGGCAGTAAATTCAACGCGTGCCAGATCAACCGCGGTCGCCCGGCTTGGTGCCACCAGCCTCTCGCTGGCCATTTGTTCGTTGGTGATCGCCAATTGTCGACGTTGATCGCCCTCGAAGCGAATCACCAACCCCAACTCGGCCATCGCCGCATCCAGGTTGATGGCGGGCCTCAAAGGCTCATACGGGGGATTGTCACCGCCCAAAGCCTTGGTTTTTGCTTCCTCGCCAGCGCCTGAAGTGTTGGTCGGCGCAGGCTTGTCATTCATCGCCTGCAACAACGAGCGCTGCGACGAGAGCGTTCCGTCGATGGATTCAAGCACCGCTCTGAGCCGACTCTGCTCTGCCGTCAGCAGGCTGATTTCAAGACCGGCGCCGGCCAATGCCATTTCCAGCCCGGCACATGCGTGATCCAGACCGGGCATTTGCTGACCCGCAGCTGAAGCAGCTAACGGCGACCTGGCAGAGGCATTGGGTGCTATCAGGTCGGCGTTATTGCCAGTGCCATTTATCCCTCCACCGTCTTGATTGATTGCAGTGAACTTGAGCGAATAGGTATCTTCCGCCATCCCGCTCTACTCCTGTTTCACGCCAAGGCGAGTGATCGCAATGTCGTAGCGGCGCAAGGCCTTGCCGGCGTCCCATTCCAGAATTTCCGCTTCACTTACCGGGTAAATGAGCGGCACGACATCGAGGATTACTTCGATGTCGCGCTCCGAAAGAAGTCCGCCGGTTGGTTTAAAAAATCGTCGATGCGTACCTGAAGCTGTGTCCAGTCGGGCACGGTCAGCAAGTCCAGGTCGGGAATCATCAGCCCGGTGCAATGGGCGGTGATGAACTCCGCGCGCTCCTTGGCGGTTTTCAGTTTTTTCATCGCCTTGGTGGCGCGCAGCACCGGCATCTCCAGGGTCAGCGAGGACGTGCTGCGGCCAGCGACATTGAGCGGTTGCAGCAGCTGCACCTGGTCAGGATCGTCCAGTGCTGTGTCAGCGTCAGTGTCCTGCGCCAGAAAGTACGACGCCGGTCGGGTCGACATTTCGTGCACGTACTGCGCGATGCTCACGTAGTCCGGGCGCTTGAGTTGATCCAGTTCCTTGACCGACAGGCCGGTGGCCAGTTTGGCGAGTTCGAAGAACTGATCGTCCTCATCGTCGCCAGCACGGGCCAGGGCTTCTTTCTGCGCGGCGTAGAACAGTGGTTGGAGTTGTATTTGCTCAATCTGCGATTGATCGTCGGCGGTAATCGGCGACAGCAAAACGTGAACACGAGGGGTCCAGGACATGAAATGAATTCCTTGGTGGATCGGGGTGGGAAGGTGTTGCGCGATGCCGGTCAGCAAACGCAGATATCCAGACTGGCGACATCCCCTGTGGGAGCGGGCTTGCTCGCGAAAGCGGTGGATCCGTCAACATTGATGTTGAAGCTGAAGGCCTCTTCGCGAGCAAGCCCGCTCCCACAGGGATTGCGCTTAACTGGCAGGCATCGAGGGTATTGCGGGGTTACACAATCAACACCGCGCGACGGGCATCACCGAGGATATCCACGCCGTTGAGCATGAACTTCTGGGTGCGCGCATCGATGTCGATCACCGGAATGCCGTTTTCGATGCGGTTGTAGGTACGGCAGGCGAGTTCGAGCGTAGTCGTCGGCTTATCAGCCATCTTGATGGTCGTTTCAGCCAAGGACTTCAGCTTGCCGCCCACGGTGTGATAGGTGAACCAGGTGTTCCCATCCTGATCCTGACCGGCTTCGCGCACGCTCAGCAGAATGTCGTCCCCCAGCTTCACACCGAGAGCCAGCATGACCTCTGGTCCAATACCTTGAAGGGCCAATGTGGCCGTCAGCGCGCTGGCACCTTTGACCATGTTCTCAGCGATAAAGCGTCCACCCGTCATAGGCTCCACGACGAAATCAATCTTCGGCGGGATGAAACTTTCCACAGTCGCCGACAACGGCAAACCCTGCAGGGTGGCCGCAATGGCCTGTCTTACGCGGTTAGTAAACATTAGAGAATGTCCTCCAGGAACTGCTCGATGATTTCATCGCGGGCGTTGAGTTGATAAACCATGTGTTCGTTTGGCGCGTAGCGGCCGTAGTCGATGACGATGAACCAGGTGCCGTTCTTGTACTTCTCGACACTGTTCAATTCCGGGTGCAGGTACACGCTGCCGCCGGGAATCGTTTCGTCGGCCACCAGGGTTTGCAGCCAGTCGTTGATGCGCTTGACCTCCTGGTCCATGAACGACTTGGTCAGGTTCTTGGCCATGGCTTTCTGGCCGGCTTTCACCAGCTTGCGGCTGATCGCATCTTCGAGACCGACGTAGCTGATGAACTTGCCAGTGATGGAACGGTTACCCAGCAGCGAGAAGCCGCCAAGAATGGTCCGGGCGTAGTAGCTGATGCCGTAGCGGTTGAGCAGATCGCCTTCGGTGGAGGTGTCGAGAATGTTGTATTCCACGACCCGCGACACGTCCTCGGCGTAGGTCACCTGATTGCCCGGGCTCTCCCACTGCTTGACCTTGGCCAATGCGGCGATGGCCAGGCTCGATGGCGACAGGAAGACGTTTTTCTTCGCGGCCTTGGAGTACACCGACGGCATGTTGTGCACCAGCAGGCAGCGGTCGAAACCGAGGTCCGTGCCGCCCAGTTCCTGGCTGTAAGTCACTTGATCGGCAACCGCGGCGTCCTTGCCGTCGAGTACCACCCGCGCCTTGATGCGCTTGCCGAACGACGCGAACTCACTGGCCACGGCTTTGGTGCCGGTGAAGCCTGGCGCACCGATGATGGTCAGGTCTTCGGGCACACCACTCAGCGCCGGAAGGCCCAGCTTGCGACCGGTCAGCGGCTCGACGCCGCCAATCACGTTGTTCAGTGTGTCGGCCGGGGTTTCACCCTCCTCGACGATGACCACGTAGACCGGCACCTTGACCACTTTCAGGATCTGGAACACCGCGTGGAACAGCGTGCCCGACTCGGTGCCAGTCGGATCGAGCAGCGCCTGAGTGGTGAAACTGTTGATGCGGAACGGGGCGTTACGCGGAATCAGCGGATCGGCTTTCGGCGCAGTGCCGATCAGACCGATGACGTTATCGCCCAGGCCACCCATGGCCTCGGGAGATTCGGAGGCATCGACGGTGATGCCGTTGTGCTCGAAGTTCAAAACCTCAGCCATGTTATTCAGCCTTCTTGGCAACGGCCTGTGCGGCCGGGGTGGATGTTTTCAGTGCCAGGCGACCGGCGCTGAGCAGTGCGTTGGCTTCGACGTCGAGCAGGTCGAGATCCTGGCCGACGGTCGACCAGTGGCCACGCCCAACGGGGAATGGGACGAGCACGGTGTAGGTTTGGCGTTCTGCCATTTGGGTTTCTCCAGGTACAAAAAAGCCCCTGAGTGAAGGGGCTGATGGTTGTTGATTAGCGGATAAGAAAACGCCCCGTCGGTGCGGGGCGTTCAGGGTTGTTGATCAGCGTTCTGATTGGGTGTCTCAGTTGATGTCTGCCCGGCGTCACCGTCCGGCAGGCCAGCCAGAATCGCTTGTATCTTGGTAAAGAAGGCGACATATCGTGGGTCATCGTCCTCGACCTCCACGATATCCGGCCAATACGCCGGATCCTGCGCGCAAGGGGAAATCGTGACCACCTGATCCCTCCTGATCTGTACGAACTTACTCATATCGAATACCCATTGCAGTGAGCGGCAAACTTTGGGGAGCCTGTATTACAGGCGGTCGTAATGTGTGTCAGTTGTGGTGTCTCTATGGCTACGTCGTAAAAATTCAAAATCGTTAACTGACCAGCCAGTATCGAGGTGGTGAAATTGCTTTGCCCGATTCCATAAGAGCCAGTCGCCAGATTGATGGTCATGGCGCCGCCGCTTGTGTTGGACATTGCCAGTTCGCCGGAATAGCACTTGGCATTTGGAGGGACAATGCTTGCAATCGCCCACGGCAAGGAGGTCAGAGCCGTAGTCGTAAAAATTTCAAGCAACCTAATGTAGTGACGACGCCCATTCACGATGACAGGAAGCATTTGACCCAAGGCATTGGTCGCAACCACCGCAACAAGTGCGGAGGCGATATACCCCGCCGGCATCGGCTTCTTGCACACCTCAGCCACAACGCTCGACGTTGCATTCACCGCGTACGCGGCTGCTTGCCTGGAGACCGGATTGTAAATGACGTAAATCGCCACATAACCGCTGGAAGGTGCAGTACCAATGTCCATGCCGCCAGCGCCGACTGTCGCCAAGTTAATGTTCAGCGCCAGGTTAGGTAGAACCCATTGGCGACCGCCAAAGGCATCCTTGACCACCAGTTCGTCAGCGGTGTAAGTGGCCGTTGACGACTCGGCAGTCAGCACCATTCGACCATTGCGGACATCGCCAACGACACCGCGATTGACGGCCATTGCCTGCACTTCGGTGGCAAGTGCCGCGACATCAATGTTTCCCTGATTGACCGCGGCGTTCCAGGCTTTGATGCACCACATGACGGCGAGGTTTCGGCCCCGGGTTTCAGACGCCAACCGCGCGCCAGCTGCACCTGTGGTTAGAATCCGGCCGTTTACCGAGCCACCCTTCCCGAAAGGCACAATCGGAAAGTCAAACGAGGTGATATTGCCATCTGTTGGCATTACTGAGCCGGAACCGGGAGTCAGAACGGTGTGCCAGTGCTCTTGCAGTGCATCGACTTGTAAGCTACCGATGAGGCGACCTGAATCCACTCCACGCCCATGATCCCAGCCGCGCAAAAACTCTCCACGCGCCTCCGGCAACCGGAAGTTACCAACGCCCTCATCTCCCTTGTTGAACTTGCCCGCCAGATAAGCGCTCAAGTCTGGATAAGTGGCACTGCTCTTGACGCTGTTATCCAGCTCAAGAAAACCCGGCGGCGGCGTATCAACCGGAAACGCAACAATCGACCCCACCGGCAACGCCGAAGCCGTGGCAATCAGCGACTCAATCTCAGACTTGGTGTACGTGTCCTTGATACCAAACCCGGCCAGCGTCTCGGGATTCGAGCCACCGGTTGCCCGACCATACTTGTCGACATTCAGACTTTTGTAAGTGCCTGGCTGAATCCCAGTCCGGCCCGCCAACATTTCAAACGTCAGCGCGGTGGTATCCAGCGTAATCGGGCCGTTAGTCGTCAGGTGCCACAGCGAATCACCATTCGCCGTGCCTTCCTCGACCATCACGGTCAGGCCCGGCGTCACTTTCGCGCTGGTATTAGCGTCATTCGTACGGGTCCAGGCGCCATTGCCCACAACCCATAGGCCGTTGTCTTTCGCCGATGTCTGAGACGCCAGCAACACCCGATCACCCGCAACCGCCGCGACACCATCAATCTGCTGTGCGCCGTTCAACACCACGTTGGCCGTCGCCGCGACACGCACCGATTGTTTGCCATCGAGCTTGCCCAGCTCTTCAGCGAGGTAGCTCATGACCCAGGCACGGGTCGCCTTGACGACGGTGTCGTCGATCAACAACGTCACCAACGCCGCATTGCTGGTCTCGAAAATCGAGCGAATGTAGAACTCTTTCCCCGAACCCGACGTCGCCAACACCGGCTTGAACGACTCCGGATATTTAACGATGGCGTACAAAATGCCGGTGTCGGTCCAGAGTCCGGCTTCACGTACATACCAGCCGCCGACATCCGGCGGAATAGTCACTTCAGCCAGCAACCAGCTCGGATTTTTATCATCCTGGAACAGTGCATTGAGTGGTCCGCGCCACACTTCACGCTTCAGTGCCGTTGCGGTGGCGGCGGGGTTGTAAACCGTACCGCCGCCGTCCCCGACGGATATCTGTGACAGTTTGATCGGCAAGCCCGCTGCCTTGCAGGCAGTTTCATAGGCAATCCCTGCGTTGGTCAGCAGGGTGTAGTAGTCGGCCATTTAGGTCCCCTGAGGATAAATAGTGGATGTTTCAACGGCGTAGAGCCCGGCGGCCATGAAGGCCTGGCCCGAGGCTTCGAGGCCTTCGATGACGATCGGGTAGACCGTGGTCAGTTCGCCGCACACGGTGGCGGCGCCGATGACATGAGTGCCGAAGGCGCTCAGGCCGACGGACACGGTCAAGGTGTCGCGCTCACTTTTGGCATCGGCCAGACGTCGATCCAGACGCGCATCGATGTCTTCGCTGTAGGGCTGTTCGGTGAAGGCCCTGACGGAAAAACTGTAGGGCTGGCCCGCAGGTATTTGCTCGTACCAGGCGCGCACTTCGGGTCGCAGTTGCAAGCCCTTGGCGGCGTTCTCCAGGGCTCTTCGGGTACCGGCCTGGCGGGCGGTGGGCCAGGCGAGTTCGACGGTCAAACGCTTTTCAGCTTCGGGTGCGTCGGAACTCCATTCACTGACACCGCGATCCGCACCGAGGTACGGCAGGAATGCCGGCGGTGTTTCGCTGGGGTTCATCAACTGCGCAAACGGCGGCGCGATACGATCCAGCAAGCGGCCAAACCCCAGATCCAGCGCCCTTTCCAGCGGCGAACTGTTGGCTGGTAACAAGCTCGGGCGAGAGGTGTCGTCGCTCATAAAGTGTCCACCTCAACCTCGACGCCCGTGCAGTACGGGGCTTCAAAAGCCGTCGTCACAATCGGCGCCAGCGGTTCCAGGATTTGCAGTTGAACGGCGCCAGCGCTGTGTAGCGTGTAGTCGATCCAGCTCGGGTCGACCCGTCCTTCCAGGCGATGGCAGGAATCGGCATAGGCCTGCAACTGCTGCTGCGCGGCGACCTTGGTCAATCCCGAATCAGGGCCGGCATTGATCTTCGCCACGACCCGCATTTTGTAGGTCTTGATGTGCGCGCCCTGCACCGTGACAAGGTCGGTCTCGGGGCGCACATCAGGTCGGGCGAAATGCTGTCGAACGCCATCAAGCAACGCTTCGGAGGGCGAGCCATCACCCTTGCGGGCCAGTACGGTGACCATCACCTCGCCGGGGGCGGTACGGCGTCCGTTGCCGTCCTTGACCTGAGCCGCGTAACCGTCCGGATTGAAGGTGTAAGTGACGAGCAACTCTCCCGCAGCGGCAGCTTCCACCTTCACTGTGGGCCGCTCCCCGAGCGTAAAAATTTCCCGGCGATACTGCATTCGCGAACCCGCTGCCGGTGCATGCGGCGCCAGGTAATAGCGCAGTCGGGCGTCGTCATCGCTTTCAAAAATGGGGGCAACGGGGGGAAATGCCGCCGGGTCGCCAGGGTCGAGCAATTGACGCTCAAGGCCCATGTCAGCGAGTCGCGCATCCAGGTTGCTACCGGTCGCCCACCACGCCAGCATCTGCTTGATGCGGGCGTTGTATTTGCGCTCGTGGATCTGCAGACGCACGCAAAACGCCTCAAGTGCCAGGGTCAGCAATTCGCTTTCGTTATCGAGGCTGACTTTGAGCTTCGCCGCCCGCTCCGGAGAGCGAGCGCCGACGTACTCGACGACAAACGTCTTGAACTCGGCCAGCAAGTCTTCGAACGCGTCGACGGTGACGATCGAAGGTTCGGCCAGCTGGTTCTGGCCGGGAATCAACATACTCATGCCACCACCTCGAATGTCTGATTGCGGTTCTGCCAAGTGCCCGCGAAACGCAGCAGCAATCCCGCGCCCTGTCGGCTGGCGACAATGACCTGCGGCTGGAAATCGCCAATGCCGTTCTGTTCGTTGTAAAACGCTTGCGCCGCATGGCTCTGGGCAAGCATCAGCATGTCGTCGCCGAGGTTCTTGCCCAACAGACTGGGGATCAGCGAGCCGTACAAAGGACGCTTCTGGCGAGTGCCCAAAGGGGTCGTCAGCGCGCGAGTAGCGCGTTGCACAAATTGCAGCCAGTCGTCGACGGCCGCTCCGGTGTTTCTATCGATTCCGATCATGGATAACTCTTTATGCGGTGCTGATGACTCGACCCTGGTGATCAACCACCGGACCGCTCAGGTGCACACCGGATGCGTCGAGCAGCACGCCGCACGCGCCCAGTTGCAGGTGGATCGACTCAGGCGTCATGAAGAGCCGGGCTTGACCGATGCTTAGCTCGAGCGATTCGCGAGAGCCAATAAAGGTGGCCGGGCCGTTTTGCCAGTGCAGTGCGTGACTGGCGTCGTCGTAACCAGTTTCGGTGCCGTCCTGATAGCGGCGACGCGTCAGCGAAGCCTGCGTCGAGGCCGGCGGAAACTGGCCACCGTTGAGGCCGAACAATGCGACGGACTGGCCGCTGCTCTCACCGCCGCCGTGGTTCAGCAACATGCACTGCTCGCCGACAGAGGGAATGCGCGACTCGCTTTGGGCACCGGCGCTCGGGTTGAAAAACCGGATCGCCGGGGTCAGCAACTCACCGTGGCGAACCCTGCACGTGTTGCTGGCCGCATCGACTTCCTCGCACACGCCAATGCGGCAGAGGCTGTCAGTACGCCGATACAGGTCTTCCATTTCGGTTTCCATTTCGGCCAGACGCTCGATGATCGGGCCCAGTTGCTGGCTGATAAGTGCATCGAACATGGATTACTCCTCAAGTGCCTGGTATTGATCCGGATCGTCGATGTCCGATACCTCCCAGGTGCGGGCGAATTTCGGGGTGCCCAATGGGTCGTCCAGCAGGACTGGGCCGAGGTACAAGGCCTGAGTGAAGGAAACGGTCCAGGCGTAGTACTCCTTTAAGCCGTTGGTGAACGTCGACGCGATGCCGTCGATATTCATCGGCAGGTCGCATTGATCGCCGGGCAGTTTCCAGCGGTTGTCAGTGACCAGGTTTTTCAAATCGCTGCCCAAGTCGCAGGCCGCCAGGCCGGAAGTGGGCAGAACGACCTGCAACGAAACGGTCAGTACATGGGCGATGCGCCCATCCCTGGATCGGACACCCGGTGCATCGTGTTCGAGGGCAATCAGCACCCATGCCGAATCGCCCGTACTGTCGAAATCCTGATGACTCCCGACCCGCAAATCCGGAACGGCGATGCGCAATGCCTCGGCAATGGCGGTAAACAGCTGTGAAGGTTTTTCGATGACGGCCGGCATTAGTGGCCTCCTGTTTCAGATACGCAGGTGAAGATCAGCGACGCCGCCTCACGATTAATCAGGGCGAGAATCGCGCGGCGACACATCGCAAACACCAATCCGCTTCGCCGCCCAGCGTTCGTAAAGCCCGATGGCCACATCCGCCCCGGCCATCGCCGTCAGGCAACCAAAGGCGCAGGCCGTCCAGATCGACACGCCGGCGGCGTACAGCAGCATGATTGCCGACACGCCGCAGACCATGCAGGCCCCCGACCGCAACGCCAGACGTCGCAGCAATGACCAGCCGCGAGCGCCCTCCTTGTCGGCGCGCCACATTTCGCCGGATACCCCGCCTACCAGGGCGAGGACGATGACGAGCCAGATCGGCATCTCCAGCAACGCTTGTTGCTCGTTTGTCATGTCACGCCTCCTGGGGTGATTGATTTGAGTCTTTCAACGGTGTCACTTGAATGGCCTGACGCCAGGTAGGCATTCAAAAAAGCCCGGCGATGGCCGGGCTTTTCAGTAATGCGGTCCTGCTTTCAGACTTAACTGTGGAAAGGAGTCAGAAAGGCGCTACGGGCCAGTTGATAGTGAAAGGAAAGTCGGGCTGCTGAGCCACTTCACTCACTGCAACGAAGTACTGCTTGTACGCCAGGGTCAACGCTTCTTCAGCAGGGCTGGCGACGCCGATATCGACTTTGTAATGCACCGGGTTGTTCAGCAGCCAAGTGACAGCGGCGTTCAGCAGCTGGATCCTTTTACCTTCTGCGTCGTTGCGCAGGGCTTGTTCTGTCGGCTTGGTAAATGTCCAGCCCGGGTACATATACGTTGCGCGGTACCCCAACCCGATGTCAGCGACACCTGTGACATCCACCCACTGAAACCATGGGGGAGAGTCGGCAGGCTTACCTTGATCGGTCTCCAACAGCTGGGTAACGACATTTGAAAATTCGATTTTTGCGTATAGGGCCATATTCAAACTCCTTGATTGTCATGTTCAGCAAATGCTGATTCGCTTCTGCATCCCTTCTCGCGTGAAGACAGCCGCTTCACACTCACCCGGCGTGGCGAGGTCAGGTAGGCATTCCAAAAAGCCCGGAGCGTTCCAGGCTTTTCAGTAATGCGGTCCTTCGCGTTGACCTTTCGGCGCTACTGGCGCGGTACGGGTCCATTCAGATTGTTTTTCCGACCGCGGTCCCTGCCCGCCGGATAACTGCTTCTGGTGCTTTACGCTGCACACCCGGGTCAGTTGCCAACCCTCTGAACCGTTGAGGCCGGTTCATCGCTGCCTTTGGTGGAACTAAAGAACTTCGTTTCGAGCTGCTTTGTTGAGCGGCTTGAGACAAAGAATATGCATGGATGCATATACAGTCAATGCATAAATGCATTTATTTATGCGCATTCAATGCGCTAGCGCATGGAAGCTGCGCAGGGAAAGGCTTTGGCCGTTTTCGGCAGACGAAAAAAAACCCGCTCATGGCGGGTTTTTATCTGACAACGGTGAGATTAACGGGCGTACATGCCCCACCAGAAGACATGACCAAGGATGACGATCTGTTCCTCCTGGATTTCGTGGAAGGTGTAGTCCTCATCCGGATGCTCGTCACGATTGAAGCTGCGCAGCCGAATCCCGGTGGGCAAGCGATACAGCTGTTTCACCCGCAGCTGACCGTTATGGTTGATCGCATAAAGGTCACCATCGATGATGTCGCCGATCCCGCATTTGCCGGCATTCACGCCGACGGTGGCGCCATCGCGCAGCACCGGCAACATGCTGTTGCCACGTACGGTTACGCACTTAGCCTGGTCGAACTGCACACCGTTGTGACGCAGGCTGCGCTTGCCGAAGCGCAGGCTGGAGCGCTCGCTCTCTTCGATGACGAATCTTCCCGATCCAGCCGCCAATTCAACCTCGCGAAGAAAGGGGACCGACACCTCGTCGTCATTGACGGGCGTATCGTCGTCCCACAGGCTTATGTCCTTGAGTTCGGAATGCAGTTCACCGCGCCCGGCATTGGCCGGGGCAGCGACATCCGCGCGGCCACGCAACTGGTCGGTGCTCACGGCGAAGTACTCGGCGATCTTCGAGATGTGTTTATCCGAGGGATCGACAATCTTCCCGCTGAGAATTCGCGAGAGAGTGGATTGAGGCACGCCGGTGCGACGGTGAAGCTCCGTGGGGGAGATCCCGTGCTGATCGAGCAGCGCTCTTAAGACAGAAGAAACATTGCGTTTTTGCATAGGGCGCATAGTGCTTGATGTTTTTTCAGAAAACAAATGCTGATATGCATAGCCGCTGAATAAAAAGCAGACATGTACCGCAGAGCTTTCATGCCTGCGTCGGGCAGACCGCCCATGGTAATCTTGCGCCCATCGCGGAAAAGCCGGGCCAATGCCCCTCCTTTGCCCTACACCTTTCAACGAGTTTTCCTGAATTTCCGATGAATAAAGCCCTCTCCGATCTGTCCAGCCACACGCCGATGATGCAGCAATACTGGCGCCTGAAGAATCAGCACCCAGACCAGCTGATGTTCTATCGCATGGGCGACTTCTACGAGATTTTCTACGAAGACGCGAAGAAGGCCGCCAAGCTGCTGGACATCACCCTGACCGCTCGCGGGCAGTCGGCGGGCCAGGCGATTCCGATGTGCGGAATTCCTTACCACGCGGCGGAAGGTTACCTGGCGAAACTGGTCAAGCTCGGCGAGTCCGTGGTGATCTGTGAGCAGGTCGGCGACCCGGCGACCAGCAAGGGTCCGGTGGATCGTCAGGTGGTGCGGATCATTACGCCGGGGACGGTGAGTGATGAAGCTCTGCTGGATGAGCGTCGGGACAATCTGATCGCGGCGGTATTGGGTGACGAGCGTCTGTTCGGCCTGGCAGTGCTTGACATCACCAGCGGCAATTTCACGGTGCTGGAGATTAAAGGCTGGGAAAACCTGCTGGCGGAACTGGAGCGGGTCAATCCGGTAGAGCTGATGATCCCGGATGACTGGCCGAAAGATTTGCCGGCAGAGAAACGCCGTGGGGTTCGTCGCCGTGCGCCGTGGGATTTTGAGCGCGACTCGGCACTGAAAAGTCTGTGCCAGCAATTTTCCACCCAGGATTTGAAAGGCTTCGGCTGCGAAAACCTGACCCTGGCCATCGGCGCCGCCGGCTGCCTGCTCAGCTACGCCAAGGAAACCCAGCGCACCGCCCTGCCGCATTTGCGCAGTTTGCGGCACGAACGTCTGGACGACACCGTGGTGCTGGATGGCGCGAGCCGCCGCAACCTGGAACTGGACACCAACCTCGCCGGCGGTCGCGACAACACCCTGCAATCGGTCGTCGACCGCTGCCAAACTGCCATGGGCAGCCGTTTGCTGACGCGCTGGCTGAACCGCCCTCTGCGTGATCTCAAAATATTGCTGGCGCGCCAGTCATCAATCACCTGTCTGCTCGACAGTTACCGTTTCGAGAAGCTGCAACCGCAGCTCAAGGAAATCGGCGACATCGAGCGGATTCTGGCGCGAATCGGTTTGCGCAATGCACGTCCTCGCGACCTCGCTCGCCTGCGCGACGCACTCGGCGCTCTGCCAGAGCTGCAAGTCGCGATGACCGAACTCGAAGCGCCGCACATCATTGAACTGGCGCGGATCACCAGCACCTACCCGGAGCTGGCGGCGCTGTTGGAGAAAGCCATCATCGACAACCCGCCAGCGGTCATTCGTGACGGCGGCGTGTTGAAAACCGGTTACGACGCCGAACTGGACGACTTGCAGTCGCTGAGCGAAAACGCCGGCCAGTTCCTGATCGACCTGGAAGCACGCGAAAAGGCCCGTACCGGCCTGTCGCACCTGAAAGTCGGTTACAACCGCATTCACGGTTACTTCATCGAATTGCCGAGCAAGCAGGCCGAATCCGCCCCGGCCGACTACATTCGCCGTCAGACGCTCAAAGGCGCCGAGCGCTTTATTACTCCGGAACTGAAAGCGTTTGAAGACAAGGCACTGTCGGCCAAGAGCCGTGCCCTCGCCCGCGAAAAGATGCTTTACGAAGCATTGCTCGAGGACCTGATCGCGCAACTGCCGCCGCTGCAAGACACCGCCGCTGCACTCGCCGAACTGGACGTGCTGAGCAACCTCGCCGAGCGTGCCCTGAACCTTGACCTGAACTGCCCGCGCTTCGTCGACGAGCCGTGCATGCGCATCACCCAGGGTCGTCACCCGGTGGTCGAGCAAGTACTGACGACGCCGTTCGTGGCCAACGACCTGAGCCTCGACGACAACACACGCATGCTGGTGATTACCGGTCCGAACATGGGCGGTAAATCCACCTACATGCGCCAGACCGCGTTGATCGTGTTGCTGGCGCACATCGGCAGCTTCGTGCCCGCGGCCAGTTGCGAATTGTCGCTGGTGGACCGGATCTTCACCCGGATCGGTTCCAGCGATGACTTGGCCGGTGGCCGTTCGACGTTCATGGTCGAAATGAGTGAAACCGCGAACATTCTGCACAATGCCACCGAGCGCAGCCTGGTGCTGATGGACGAAGTCGGTCGCGGCACCAGCACCTTCGACGGTCTGTCCCTGGCCTGGGCTGCCGCCGAGCGTTTGGCGCATCTGCGGGCCTACACACTGTTCGCCACTCACTACTTTGAGCTGACGGTATTACCGGAAGCCCAGCCGCTGGTGGCCAACGTGCACCTCAACGCCACGGAGCACAACGAACGCATCGTGTTCCTGCATCACGTGTTGCCTGGGCCGGCCAGCCAGAGTTATGGTCTGGCGGTTGCGCAACTGGCGGGTGTGCCGAGCGAAGTGATTGTTCGCGCGCGTGAGCATTTGGGTCGACTGGAAGCCACCGCCCTGCCGCATGAAGTTCCTGCGCCTGCCAAGGGCAAACCGGCCACGCCACAACAGAGCGACATGTTCGCCAGCCTGCCGCACCCGGTGCTGGATGACCTGGCCAAACTGGATCTGGATGACATGACGCCGCGTCGTGCACTTGAAATGCTCTATACACTAAAGACACGGATCTAACGCACTTGCCTGCAAGCTGTTAGAATCTCGCGCGGTTTGGGATGCTGCAGGCTAATAGCCTGGCCTGCAGACTATCGCTCCCGAACCTGGCGACCCCAACGTGAAGGGGCTCCGCTGCCGCCGCCTGAGGAGAAAATTAGAAATGACCTTCGTCGTCACCGACAACTGCATCAAGTGCAAGTACACCGACTGCGTAGAAGTTTGTCCGGTGGACTGCTTTTACGAAGGCCCGAATTTCCTGGTGATCCACCCGGATGAGTGCATCGACTGCGCACTGTGCGAACCAGAATGCCCTGCCGTGGCCATCTTCTCCGAAGATGAAGTACCGGCCGGCATGGAAAACTTCATTCAGCTGAACATGGAGTTGGCCGAAGTATGGCCGAACATCACTGAGCGCAAGGATCCGCTGCCGGATTCCGCCGAGTGGGATGGCAAGCCAGGCAAGATCGAACAGCTCGAACGCTGATTTCCCTCGCGTTCTCAAAAAGGCCCCTAGCGGGCCTTTTTGCTTTTTTGCGGGCAAAAAAAGGGGCGGTTTGACCCGCCCACATTTTTCCCTATTCCCTGTGTTCCTTTTCATCGTCCTGATGAACCGCTTCCTGCGATGTCCATTCCCCTCATCCTTGAAGGGCGTGTCTATCCGTCGACACAGTTCAGATACTAGAGAATTCCCTGTCAGGAGCAATCGACCCAAATTGGCCAAAACGCCAGTCATATGCTCTTAATATTTAATAATAAGCATATAAATCAATAAGATAGAGATAACGCTGTAGGAAAATGTACTACTGCAACCCTATAAACATAACGAACACTTACGAGAGAGTAAGCGAAGACTTACAACGCAAGACTACAAAGCTGCGACTGTTGCCCCTGAACTTACAGGCAATAAAAAACCCCGAATCATTCGGGGTCTCTTACTACCGGTCAATACCAGCCACTTATTGAAACAGCGACTCGCTCGACAAGCCGTTCTTCTCGAGAATCTCGCGAAGACGCTTCAGGCCTTCTACCTGAATTTGCCTGACTCGTTCCCGGGTCAAGCCGATTTCCAGGCCCACATCCTCAAGCGTGCTGCTCTCGTGACCGCGCAGACCGAAGCGTCGCACCACCACTTCGCGCTGCTTGTCGGTCAGCTCCGACAGCCATTGATCGATGCTCTGGGACAGGTCGTCGTCCTGCAGCAGCTCGCATGGATCGGTAGGACGGTCGTCCGTCAGGGTGTCCAGCAGGGTTTTATCCGAATCCGGACCCAGCGAGACGTCGACCGAGGAAACCCGCTCGTTCAAGCCCAGCATGCGCTTGACCTCTGCCACTGGTTTTTCCAGCAGGTTGGCGATTTCTTCGGGTGAGGGTTCGTGGTCGAGTTTTTGCGTCAGCTCCCGTGCAGCCCGCAGGTACACATTGAGTTCCTTGACCACATGGATCGGCAACCGGATGGTCCGGGTCTGATTCATGATCGCGCGTTCGATGGTCTGACGAATCCACCACGTGGCGTAGGTCGAGAAGCGGAAGCCGCGCTCGGGGTCGAACTTCTCCACCGCCCGGATCAGGCCGAGGTTGCCCTCTTCGATCAGGTCCAGCAGCGACAGCCCACGATTGACGTAGCGCCGGGCGATTTTCACCACCAGCCGCAGATTACTTTCAATCATGCGCTTGCGTCCGGCCGGATCGCCACTTTGCGACAAGCGCGCAAAATGAACTTCTTCTTCCGGAGACAGCAATGGGGAGAACCCGATTTCATTGAGGTACAACTGCGTGGCATCGAGTGCCCGCGTGTAGTCGATGTACTTGTGCTGCTTTAGCGAAGCGGAGTGTTTGGATTTGGCACGAACGGAAGGTGGAGCAGCCCCTTCATCATTCGACATCGAATCCGTACCGATGCCGGTCTCCATCAGGAGAACCTCATCGTCGATGTCAAACTCCGGCACTTCTTTACTGAGAGCCATTGTTATAGTCCTTTGGTGAGTTCGACCTCAAGCTCAAGCGGCGCCTTTATCCTTGGCAACGCTGGAGCCTGTTCCCTCTACGTGACGGAACAGGCTGACAACAAATCAACGACGTGGCAGGAATTGCAGCGGATCTACAGGTTTACCTTGTCGGCGAATCTCAAAATGCAGTTTCACCCGGTCTGTACCCGTTGACCCCATTTCGGCAATTGTCTGTCCGACTTTGACCTGCTGCCCCTCCCGAACCAACAGCCTGCGGTTATGTCCGTAGGCACTGACGTAGGTATCGCTGTGTTTGATGATGACTAATTCGCCGTAGCCCCTTAAGCCACTCCCGGCGTATACCACCGTCCCATCAGACGCAGCTAAAACAGGCTGTCCCAAATCCCCGGCGATATCAATTCCTTTATTCAAACTACCGTTTGAAGAGAATTTTCCAATCAGAATGCCATTAGATGGCCATCCCCAGCCGGTCGGGGCCGGACCGGCGGGAGGCAATGGAGCGGGTGCCGGCTTGCTGGCGACGGACGGTGCAACCACTGCTGTACTGGTCGTTGCGCCGTTCGGCTGGCGCCGGATTACCGTGGTTTTCAGCGATGACGAAGGCGTTGAGTCCGACGCAGTGGCGACCGGCGCCGACGTTGAACCCGGGCGCCCATCGAAGCGAATTGTCTGACCCGGATGAATCGTGTACGGCGTAGGAATGTTGTTCCGCGCGGCGAGGGCTTTGTAGTCCCAGCCGTAGCGAAAAGCGATCGAGAACAGCGTGTCTTTAGGACGGACGACGTACTGCCCCGTGGTCACTGCCGGCCGCTGGGCGACCGCATTGTTGCGATCGACAACGCGCACGTCACTCGTTTTGGAACTGGAGCAACCGACCAGCAAGGTGCTCAAGACGAGGCCAGTCAACAGGCGCTGAAAGCTCTTTGTACTCATACGCTGCGCAATGACTGTGAGACTCACCCGCCGCTCCCTTTCTGGTGGCTGAAAATGTGGATTGCCCTGTTTCGGCACAAAGTGTCGCAAGTATAACGGGCCGAACGGGCTTTACCTTTAATGAAGCGATATGGCTTCGCGCACACGTTTATCGACGGGCGATGATTCCCGTTTAACCATTCGTTGCCGCTGTAAGACAGAAGCAAGCGACGAGAATTCAGCACGCCTGAACAAATGCTCAGGCCAGTGGCCCGTTGAGCAATGGCACAAAGCGCACTGCCCCCAGAACGTGTCGGGAAAAGCCATTTTCCTCGCGGATGATCAGCATCAATTGCTGCACCTCACCGGATCCGACCGGTATGACCAGCCGCCCCCCCGGGGCCAGTTGATCGAGCAACGCCTGAGGGACGTCCGTGGCCACCGCGGTGACAATAATCCCGTTATAAGGCGCCAATGCCGGCCAGCCCTCCCAGCCATCGCCCCAACGGAAAACCACGTTGCGCAGGTTCAGTTCGACCAGGCGTTCCTTGGCCCGGTCCTGCAAAACCTTGATGCGTTCCACCGAGAACACCCGCTCGACCAGCTGCGACAAGACAGCCGTCTGATAACCCGAACCGGTGCCGATCTCCATGACCTTGTCGAGCGGGCCGGCCTCCAGCAGCAACTCGCTCATGCGAGCCACCATATAAGGCTGGGAGATGGTCTGGTTGTGACCGATCGGCAGCGCCGTGTCTTCATAGGCGCGGTGCGCCAGCGCTTCATCCACAAACAGATGACGCGGCGTACGGCGGATGACCTCCAGCACCTTGGCGTTGGAAACCCCCTCCTCATACAGGCGCTGAATCAGACGCTCGCGGGTTCGTTGCGAAGTCATCCCGATGCCGCGGCGCAGAATATCGTCTTGTTCACGAGCCATTAACGCAGCCCCTCCAGCCAGCCATCGAGACTTCTGAAGGCATCATTGAAGGTGCGATCCAGTTGCAGTGGGGTGATGGAAACATAGCCTTGCATTACCGCGTGAAAGTCGGTGCCTGGGCCGCCGTCTTCAGCATCCCCGGCCGCGGCGATCCAGTAGCCGGATCTGCCACGCGGATCGACCACTTTCATCGGTGCCGCCGCCCGCGCCCGGTGGCCGAGGCGAGTCAGCTGAATACCGCGGATGTGATCCAGCGGCAAGTTGGGAATGTTCACGTTCAACACCGTACGCGGTGGCAGATCAAGGCCTGCGTGGGCCTCGACAAGCTTGCGTGCAAAGTAGCTGGCGGTAGGAAGATTCTCCACTTGCCGTGAGACCAACGAGAAAGCGAAGGACGGACGCTCAAGGAAACGCCCTTCAAGCGCTGCCGCCACGGTGCCGGAATACAGCACATCGTCGCCCAGATTGGCGCCGAGATTGATGCCCGACACCACCATGTCCGGTTGGCGCTCCAGCAAACCGTGAAGGCCCAGGTGCACACAATCGGTCGGGGTGCCATTGAGGCTGATAAAGCCATTGGCCAAAGCGTGCGGATGCAGCGGACGGTCGAGCGTCAGCGAACTGCTGGCGCCGCTTTTGTCCTGGTCCGGGGCGATAACCACGCATTCGGTGTAGTCCGCCAGCGCAGCATAAAGCGCGGCGAGTCCGGGTGCGGTTACCCCATCGTCGTTAGAAATCAGAATACGCATGGGCTGTCCGTCTGCCCCACCGGCACCAGATCGACGAGTTCGCGCACCAATACGGTGGCGAAGCATCCGGCCGGGAGGACGAATTCCAGTTGCAGAATGTCAGGCTCGGGATAATGCCACGTCAACCCACCAATGGGCAGTCGCAGGATGCGACGTTCGTGGCTCATTCCGGCGTTAATCAACCAGTCGCGCAAGTCTGCTTCGCGAGCGGCGATTTCCTGCTCCAGTACATGGACAGCGCCGGTCGCCGGCGAGTCACCTTCGCCCCACTGTGGGCCGGTCGGGTGCAGGTCGAGAATTGCCAGGCGCGGGTCGCTGCACTCGGCTTCACCTGCCGGGAAGAAACTGCGGCTGTCGGTGAAAGCCAGCAGATCGCCAACCTGCGCTCGTTGCCAGGTGCCATCGGTAACCCGCGCCGCCAGTACCTGATTGAACAGAAAACTGCGCGCAGTAGACAGCAGGCGCGAACGCACGTTGCGCTGCTCGGGCAACGCCTTGCGAGCCGCCCACCCACGGGCATCGACCACATTGCCGCCGTCGAAGCCAAAGCGCTGGGCGCCGAAATAATTGGGAACACCCTGCCGGGCGATCAGTTGCAGCCGTGCTTCAATCGCCGCTTTGTCGCCGGCAAATTGCGTCAGGCGCAAAGTGAAGCCATTGGCCGAGTGAGCACCGCGCTGCAGCTTGCGCTTGTGCCGACCGGTCTTGAGAATTTTCAGTGTGTCGTTTTCAGCGGCCGACAAATCAGGATCAGCCTTTCCGGGCAGTTGCACGCTGAACCACTGACGCGTCAGCGCCTGGCGGTCCTTGAGGCCCGCATAACTGACAGTGCGCAATGGCACGCCCGCCGCCTTGGCGATTCGCCGCGCCGCTTCTTCGGTATTCAGGCCGCGTTTTTCCACCCAGATCCACAGGTGTTCGCCATCGCCACTGAGGGGGATATCGAGCACTTCATCGACCTGAAAATCTTCCGCCGTGGCTTTTAAAACCGCCGTGCCAAGGGCGTCGCCGTAGGCACGCGGGCCGAGCAATTGCGCGTCGTTCATGCGCGCAACAACAAGGCAACGGAATGCACGGCAATACCTTCTTCGCGACCGACAAAGCCGAGCTTTTCGGTGGTGGTAGCTTTCACGTTCACTTGATCCAACTCAACTTGAAGATCCGCGGCGATCAGCGCGCGCATCGATTCGATATGCGGGGCCATTTTCGGCGCCTGGGCGACGATGGTGTTGTCGACATTGCCGATTTTCCAGCCTTTGGCGTGGATCAGCGCGACGACGTGACGCAGCAGCGCACGGCTGTCGGCGCCCTTGAATGTCGGGTCGGTGTCGGGGAAGTGCTTGCCGATATCACCCAGCGCAGCGGCGCCGAGCAAGGCATCGCTCAAGGCGTGCAGCAGGACGTCACCGTCGGAGTGAGCGAGCAGCCCGAAGCCGTGTGCAATGCGCACGCCGCCCAGAGTAATGAAATCGCCTTCAGCGAAACGGTGCACATCATAGCCGTGGCCAATACGCATAAAAAAACGCCCCGATTTTTGTCAGGGCGTGATTCTACCTGCTTTGTCGGCCATTGGGTCTGTTGACGTTTGGTGGCGAGCCGCGTTGCAGTGCCAAGGTGTGTGAGGCAACGCGCGGGATGCAGCCAATGGTTGTTCCCTTGGCCTATCCCGCAACGCGGCATCGGGCAACTTGGCGCGCAACGCGGCCGTCACCGAACGTCAACAAACCCTACGCGCTCAGAGCGCGCGCATGATGTTGCAAGTGGTCGTCGATGAAGCTGGCGATGAAGAAATAGCTGTGGTCGTAGCCCGGTTGCAGGCGCAACGTCAGCGGATGACCGGCCAGTTTGGCCGCCTGTTGCAGGGTTTCAGGCTTGAGTTGGGTGGCGAGGAAATCGTCGCGATCACCTTGATCCACCAGCAACGGCAGCTGCTCTTCGGCCTCGGCAATCAGCGCGCAGGCATCCCATTCCCGCCATTTCGAACGGTCTTCACCCAGGAAACGGGAAAAGGCTTTTTGCCCCCAAGGGCAATCCATCGGGTTGTTGATCGGCGAGAACGCCGACACCGACTGATACCGCCCCGGATTGCGCAACGCACAGACCAGCGCGCCGTGGCCACCCATCGAGTGACCGCTGATGCCGCGTTTGTCCGACGCAGGGAAATGCGCTTCAACCAATGACGGCAATTCCTGCACGACATAGTCATGCATCCGATAGTGCCGGGACCAAGGTTCCTGCGTGGCATTCAGATAAAACCCGGCGCCCAGACCGAAGTCCCAGGCGCCATCCGGATCACCCGGCACGTCGGCGCCGCGCGGGCTGGTGTCCGGCGCCACAATGATCAGCCCCAACTGCGCTGCCATGCGCATCGCGCCGGCCTTTTGCATGAAGTTCTCGTCGGTGCAGGTCAGGCCAGAAAGCCAGTACAGCACCGGCAGCTTGCCGCCCTGCTCCGCTTGCGGCGGCAGGTACACGGCAAACACCATGTCACAGCCGAGCACCTCGGAGCGGTGCTTGTAACGTTTGTGCCAGCCGCCGAAGCTTTTCTGGCAGGAGATATTTTCCAGGCTCATGACCAACCTCAGAAATGAATGACGCTGCGGATGCTTTTGCCTTCGTGCATCAGGTCGAACGCCTTGTTGATATCTTCCAGGCCCATGGTGTGGGTGATGAAGGTATCCAGCGGGATTTCGCCGGTTTCGGCCATTTCCACATAGCTTGGCAATTCGGTACGGCCGCGCACGCCGCCGAACGCCGAACCGCGCCAGACGCGACCGGTAACCAACTGGAATGGGCGGGTGGCGATTTCCTGACCGGCACCGGCGACGCCGATGATGACCGACTCGCCCCAACCCTTGTGGCAGCACTCAAGTGCGGCACGCATCAAGTGAACGTTACCGATGCACTCGAAGGAAAAGTCGACGCCGCCATCGGTCATGTCGACGATGACTTCCTGGATCGGACGGTCGAATTCTTTCGGATTGATGCAATCGGTTGCACCGAGCTGCTTGGCGATTTCGAACTTGGCCGGGTTGATGTCGATGGCAATGATGCGACCGGCCTTGGCTTTGGCCGCGCCGATAATGGCCGACAGACCAATGCCGCCGAGGCCGAAAATCGCCACGGTATCACCTGGTTTGACCTTGGCCGTATTGAGCACCGCGCCGATCCCGGTGGTGACGCCGCAACCCAGCAGGCAGACTTTTTCCAGGGGCGCTTCTTTAGGGATCTTGGCGACGGAGATTTCCGGCAACACAGTGTATTCCGAGAACGTCGAAGTACCCATGTAGTGGAAAATCGGCTGGCCTTTGTAGGAAAAACGCGAAGTGCCGTCCGGCATCAGGCCTTTGCCCTGAGTGGCGCGAATCGCCTGGCACAGGTTGGTTTTGCCCGACAGGCAGAATTTGCACTGGCGGCATTCCGGGGTGTACAGCGGGATCACATGATCGCCCACCGCCACCGAGGTCACGCCCTCGCCGATCGCTTCGACCACCGCGCCACCTTCGTGACCGAGGATCGACGGGAAGATGCCCTCCGGGTCCGCGCCCGACAGTGTGTAGGCATCGGTGTGGCAGACACCGGAAGCAACCACGCGCAGCAGAACTTCGCCGGCCTTGGGCATGGCGACATCGACTTCGACGATCTCGAGGGGTTTCTTGGCCTCGAAGGCAACGGCAGCGCGCGACTTGATCATGTTGGTTCTCCAGTGATTTAAACGAGACAGGGAGTGTAATACGTCGGCATACGGTGAATAATCCGGACAAAAGCAAAACATTATTGCCACACAGGGATAATCATCAATGTCCGAGAACCGCTGGGAAGGGATCGACGAATTTGTTGCCGTGGCCGAGTGCAGCCAATTCACGGCTGCGGCGGAGCGGCTGGGGGTTTCTTCCTCCCACGTCAGCCGCCAGATCGTACGTCTCGAAGAGCGACTTCAGACGCGTCTGCTTTATCGCAGCACCCGTCGAGTCACGCTGACCGAGGCCGGGCAAACCTTTCTGCAACATTGCCAGCGCCTGCAAGATGGTCGCGAAGAAGCCCTGCGTGCCGTCGGTGACCTGACCAGCGAACCCAAAGGCATGCTGCGCATGACCTGCGCCGTGGCGTACGGCGAGCGCTTTATCGTGCCGCTGGTGACGCGGTTCATGGGGTTGTACCCACAGCTGCGAATCGACATCGAACTGAGCAATCGTCCGCTCGACCTGGTGCACGAGGGTCTTGACCTGGCGATCCGTCTCGGTCGTCTTCAAGACTCGCGATTGGTCGCGACACGCCTGGCACCCAGACGGATGTATCTGTGCGCATCACCGTCCTACGTCGAACGGTATGGTCGCCCACACAGCGTCTCGGAGCTGAGCCGCCACAACTGCCTGATCGGCAGCTCGGACATGTGGCAACTGGAACAGAACGGGCGGGAATTTTCCCAGCGAGTCCAGGGAAATTGGCGCTGCAACAGTGGGCAAGCGGTGCTGGATGCGGCAATACAGGGCGTCGGGCTGTGTCAGTTGCCGGACTATTACGTACTCGAACACCTGAAAAGCGGCGAATTGATTTCGTTGCTGGATGCGAATCAGCCGCCAAATACTGCGGTGTGGGCGCTTTATCCACAGCAACGGCATTTGTCGCCGAAGGTGCGCAAGTTGGTGGATTACTTGAAGGAAGGGTTGGCGCAGCGGCCGGAGTATCGAAGCTGAGGCGTATTCAAGAACAGGGTTGTTGCCTGAGCCACCGCTTTCGCGAGCAATCCCGCCCCCACAGTTGACCAGGCTCTACCGGCAGCGCGCGTTCAACTGTGGGAGCGGGCTTGCTCGCGAAAGCGGTAGAGAAAACGCAAACAATCTAGTGCCGATTACCCCAACGCTGGCGCAGCCACTCCAGGTCTTCAGGGCGAGTCACCTTGAGATTGTCGGAGCGACCTTCGATCAACCGTGGCGCCAACCCCGACCACTCCATCGCCGACGCTTCATCGGTGATCAACGCATCGGCCACCAGGCTGTCGGCCAATGCCCGATGCAGCGCGCCGAGGCGAAACATCTGCGGTGTATAGGCCTGCCAGATGACGCTGCGGTCGACGGTTTCAATAACACGACCGTGCTTATCGACCCGCTTCAAGGTATCGCGCGCCGGCACCGCAAGCAGCCCACCCACTGGATCATCCGCCAGTTCACTCAGTAATTTATCGAGATCATCACGGGCCAGATTCGGCCGTGCGGCGTCGTGAACCAATACCCAATCCTCATCGTCAGCGCCCAATGCGTGCAGGTGCAGCAAGGCATTGAGCACCGACCCCGAACGCTCATCGCCGCCGTCAACCCGCTGAATGCGCGGATCGGCAGCGTACGCCAGGTTCGGCCAAAAAGGATCGTCAACCGCAAGACTGACCACCAGCCCCTTCAGGGAAGGATGATCGAGGAAACAGCCGAGGCTGTGTTCGAGAATAGTGCGCCCGCCCAGTTGCAAGTATTGCTTGGGACGGTCCGCGGCCATACGGGCACCGACGCCCGCGGCAGGAATCACGGCCCAGAAGGCCGGTAACGAAGTGTTCATTGAGCCAACTGGTAAAGGGTTTCACCGTCCTTGACCATGCCCAATTCATGGCGAGCCCGTTCTTCGACGGTCTCCATGCCTTTTTTCAGCTCACTGACTTCGGCGTCCATCACCCGGTTGCGCTCCAGCAACCCTTCGTTCTCAGCGTGTTGATCCGCGATCTGCTGAGTCAGCTCGGCCACTTGCGCCAGACTGCCATTACCCACCCACAGGCGGTATTGCAGGCCAGCCAGCAGCAAGAGCAGGACGAGGAACAACCAATTGGGACTGCGCATCGAATATCAGGTATCCAGTGAAAAAAGACAGCCATGCAAAAACTTGAAGCTTCTGACAGCACGAAGCCTGGAAAACCCAGGCTTGTGCTCTTAAGGCATCAGATTAGTGGCAAATTCATCGCTGTCGCGACTTTTCCGACACAATCCGCTGTCTTTTTATCATCTACCGATCAGCCGCGGAACTCGCCGCGACCGTTGTACTTGGCTTTGCCGTTCAACTGCTCTTCGATACGCAGCAGTTGGTTGTACTTGGAAACGCGGTCCGAGCGGCACAGGGAACCGGTTTTGATCTGGCCAGCCGCAGTGCCCACAGCCAGGTCGGCAATGGTCGAATCTTCGGTTTCGCCGGAGCGGTGCGAGATCACGGCGGTGTAACCGGCGGCCTTAGCCATCTGGATGGCTTCCAGGGTTTCGGTCAGGGTGCCGATCTGGTTGAACTTGATCAGGATCGAGTTGGCGATCTTTTTATCGATGCCTTCTTTGAGGATCTTGGTGTTGGTCACGAACAGATCGTCGCCGACCAATTGGATTTTCTCGCCGATCTTGTCGGTGAGAACCTTCCAGCCAGCCCAGTCGGATTCGTCCAGGCCATCTTCGATGGAGATGATCGGGTAGCGCTCGGTCAGGCCTTTGAGGTAGTCGGCAAAACCTTCAGAGGTGAACACGTGGCCTTCGCCGGACAGGTTGTATTTACCGTCTTCGTAGAATTCGCTGGCCGCGCAGTCCAGTGCCAGGGTCACGTCGGTGCCCAGCTTGTAACCGGCGTTGGCCACGGCTTCGGAGATCACTTTCAACGCGTCTTCGTTGGAGGCCAGGTTCGGCGCGAAACCACCTTCGTCACCGACTGCGGTGCTCAGGCCACGGGCCTTCAGCACAGCTTTCAAGTGATGGAAAATCTCGGTGCCCATGCGCAGACCTTCCGAGAACGTCTTGGCGCCCACCGGCTGAACCATGAATTCCTGGATGTCGACGTTGTTATCGGCGTGCTCGCCACCGTTGATGATGTTCATCATCGGAACCGGCATCGAGTAAACACCCGGAGTGCCGTTCAGGTTGGCAATGTGAGCGTACAGCGGCAGGTCCTGGTCCTGTGCTGCTGCCTTGGCCGCGGCCAGGGAAACGGCGAGGATCGCGTTGGCGCCCAGGGAACCTTTGTTTTCAGTACCGTCGAGCTTGATCATCGCGTGATCGAGGGCTTTCTGGTCGCTTGGGTCTTTACCCAACAGCAGGTCGCGAATCGGACCGTTGATATTGCCGACGGCTTTGAGTACGCCTTTGCCCAGGTAACGGCTCTTGTCGCCATCACGCAGCTCGAGCGCTTCACGCGAGCCAGTGGAAGCACCGGACGGCGCGCAGGCGCTACCGATGATGCCGTTATCGAGAAGCACGTCCGCTTCCACGGTGGGATTGCCACGGGAGTCGAGAACTTCACGACCTTTGATGTCGACGATTTTTGCCATTGTTGTAAACACTCCAAAGTTGACGAAAACGACGCAGCTAGAGGAAATCTTTTACCGTCGGCAAGTGGTGTGCAGCGGGCAGACTTGCGGACGATAAGGCCCAGGCCCGAGGGCCTGAACATTAAATCGTGCGGTACTTTACCGGAGAAAAGAGCTTTACGCGGTTTCTACCGTCGGAAAACTCTTGACCAGTTCGTCCAGCGCTTTGAGCTGGGCCAGGAATGGCTCCAGTTTGTCCAGACGCAAGGCGCAAGGGCCGTCGCATTTGGCATTGTCCGGGTCCGGGTGGGCTTCGAGGAACAGGCCGGCCAGCGACTGGCTCATGCCCGCCTTGGCCAGGTCGGTTACCTGGGCACGGCGACCGCCGGCGGAGTCGGAGCGACCACCGGGCATTTGCAGCGCGTGGGTCACGTCGAAGAACACCGGGTATTCGAACTGCTTCATGATGCCGAAGCCGAGCATGTCGACAACCAGGTTGTTGTAGCCAAAGCTCGAACCGCGCTCGCAAAGGATCAACTGATCGTTACCCGCTTCCACGCACTTGCTCAATATGTGTTTCATCTCGTGCGGGGCGAGGAACTGGGCTTTCTTGATGTTGATCACCGCGCCAGTCTTGGCCATCGCGACCACGAGGTCGGTCTGGCGCGACAGGAAGGCCGGCAGTTGAATGATGTCGCAGACTTCAGCGACGACCGCAGCCTGATCAGGCTCGTGGACGTCGGTGATGATCGGTATGCCGAAGGCTTGCTTGATGTCCTGGAAAATCCGCATGCCTTCTTCCAGGCCGGGGCCACGGTATGAGGTCACGGAGGAACGGTTGGCCTTGTCGAAGCTGGCCTTGAACACGTAAGGGATACCGAGTTTTTCGGTGACCTTTACGTACTCTTCGCAGACCTGCATCGCCATGTCGCGGCTTTCCAGCACGTTCATGCCACCGAACAAAACCATTGGCTTGTCGTTGGCAATCTCGATATCGCCTACGCGGATGATCTTCTGCGCCATCAGATTTACGCCTTCTTCTGGTGTTGAATCAAAGCTGCTTTAACGAAACCGCTGAACAACGGATGACCGTCACGAGGTGTCGAGGTGAACTCAGGGTGGAACTGGCAAGCGACGAACCATGGATGATCCGGGGCTTCAACCACTTCGACCAGCGCGCCATCACCGGAACGACCGGAGATTTTCAGGCCGGCGGCCATGATTTGCGGCAGCAGGTTGTTGTTCACTTCGTAGCGATGACGGTGACGCTCGACGATCACGTCCTTGGCGTAGCAGTCATGAACCAGCGAACCCGGCTCAAGCAGGCAGTCTTGCGCGCCGAGGCGCATGGTGCCGCCCAGGTCGGACGTTTCAGTACGGGTTTCGACCGCGCCGGTGGCGTCTTCCCACTCGGTGATCAGGCCCACGACCGGGTGACCGCTGGCGCGATCGAACTCGGTGGAGTTGGCGTCTTTCCAGCCCAGCACGTTACGCGCGAACTCGATGACGGCCACTTGCATGCCCAGGCAGATGCCGAGGTACGGAACCTTGTTTTCGCGAGCGTATTGAACGGCGGTGATCTTGCCTTCCACGCCACGCAGACCGAAGCCGCCCGGCACGAGGATCGCGTCGACACCTTCCAGCAGCGCGGTGCCCTGGTTTTCGATGTCTTCGGAATCGATGTAGCGCAGGTTGACCTTGGTGCGGTTGCTGATGCCGGCGTGACTCATCGCTTCGATCAGCGACTTGTAGGCGTCCAGCAGTTCCATGTACTTGCCGACCATCGCGATGGTGACTTCGTGTTCCGGGTTCAGCTTGGCGTCAACCACGGCTTCCCACTCGGACAGGTCGGCGCTGCCGCATTGCAGGCCAAAACGCTCGACAACAAAATCATCCAGGCCCTGGGAGTGCAGGATGCCCGGGATCTTGTAGATGGTGTCGGCGTCTTCCAGCGCGATCACCGCACGTTCTTCAACGTTGGTGAACTGCGCGATCTTGCGGCGCGAAGAGATGTCGATCGGGTGATCGGAACGGCAGACCAGCACGTCTGGCTGCAAGCCGATGGAACGCAGTTCCTTGACCGAGTGCTGGGTTGGTTTGGTTTTGGTTTCGCCGGCAGTCGCGATGTATGGCACCAGTGTCAGGTGCATCAGCATCGCGCGCTTGGCGCCGACTTCGAAACGCAATTGACGGATGGCTTCGAGGAACGGTTGCGACTCGATGTCACCCACGGTGCCACCGATCTCGACCATCGCCACGTCGGCATCGCCCGCGCCCTTGATGATGCGGCGCTTGATTTCGTCGGTGATGTGCGGAATCACCTGGATGGTTGCACCCAGGTAGTCACCACGGCGCTCTTTGCGCAGGACGTGTTCGTAGACACGGCCGGTGGTGAAGTTGTTGTTCTGGGTCATGGTCGTGCGGATGAACCGCTCGTAGTGGCCCAGGTCCAGGTCGGTCTCGGCGCCGTCGTGGGTGACGAACACTTCACCGTGCTGGAACGGGCTCATGGTGCCCGGGTCAACGTTGATGTACGGGTCCAGCTTCAGCATGGTGACCTTAAGTCCCCGCGTTATCGGAGTCTTCGTTCATCAGGCTTAGGCCTTCTCGCCAGCGCGCGCAAGGCGAT
>NZ_JBNNWE010000062.1:0-34343 GCF_050280905.1 Pseudomonas sp. NPDC086278 | reverse complement strand
ACGTCCGCTTCAGAAGGCGTCTGTGCGTTTTGACTGCAAGTGAGGGACAAGTGACGGACTTGCCTGTAGTCGACATAACCGAGCCCGACGGACAGGGTTTCTCTCGCAAGAGATAGCGTGATGGCAGACTGGCCTGGCCACCTCTTCTGGATGTTTTTTGCGAGTCTTTTGAATGCTGCCTGAGGAAGTAGATCGTCTGGGTAAATAGGGACGCGCATGGCAAATCTCCAATACGTCGCGGTGTCGGCTGCCCGCTGACTATTGTCGAAGTGCGTGCGAAAAAACGAGGGAGAAACACCTGATGCGCAAAGGCTCTGCTGGCCGACCGCTCGATCCAGGGAGACCGATACGCTACGGTAGCATGTGCACAGAGAATCGATCAACCCGCAGCTTCTGGTGGCTGATTCCGTGCTCTAAGGGTCTCTGATCGATGCGGTCATGGCATTGTGATTGCAGTCCAGTTACGCTGATCTGCACCAGGGAGGAGGCGCGATGAGTCAGTATCTTTTGAGTTTTGCGAGGCACAACCTTGAAGGGCGTACCGACGCTTACCTCGCGCTTCTCTGGTGTATGTACCAAGCGAACCTGAGCAAGGGACGCTACTCCGACCACATCAAAGCGCATATAACGGCTGCCTCTGATCAATTGCTGAGTCGCAACTACCAACGCATCGCTGCGCGTTTCAAAAAGGTGCTCGACAACAGGCCTGAGCTGGATCGGATACCACCGTCTGGTCTAGGTACGTTGGATTACCTGCGCGTGAAAAACTTCCGAGGTTTTGGGGCGTTTGGTGCTGACGATAAAGGTACCTTGATCCGATTCAGCAAGCTCAAAAACATCTTCTATGCGCCTAATGGTGGCGGGAAATCTTCCCTGTGTGAGGCCTTGGAGATCACAACGACCGGGGACATCAAAGAAGCTGCCAGGCGCAAGACGAGGGTTAGGGAGTACATAGCGAGGGGGGAGTCGAAGCCCCAGCTTATGCTTATGGGAGCGGATAAGCTCAAAGTAATTCCAAGCATCAGTTGGTCGAGCTGTTTCATCGACCGGAACCGGCTTCAGGAGTTTTCGCTGCTGGGTTCCAAGGATACCGGCAGTGGCGAAAGTGACGTCCTTGCCACCTTGTTTGGGTTGGAAGAACTCCAAGACGTCATCTCTCGCTTCGTCCGACCTGAAAGTTTCACGCTGAAAGCTTTCATGCGCCCCGACCAATCCGAGGCTCTAGCGGCCTTAGAGCAAACCCGGATTGGCCTGAGTCCGCTGCGCTACAAGCACAGAACGGATCTCCAGAATGCGATCGCTGCAATCTGCCAGTTGTTGGGGCTCAGGGCAGACCAAGATTTTGAGATTCGCCCCAAGGTCGTAAGACTGCGTAATACGATGGAGATGCATATCCGTGGGGCCGCGCGCTTGCGGGCAGCCAAGGCCCCTGTCGTTATTCCGTTGAAACAGGTAGAGCGTGCCTGCGGGATAGCCAAGCGGCTGCTGCTTCGTAGAGCGCTGATTGAAAAGTCGTTTCTGCAGAAGGCCAGTGACGTTAACTATCGCGCGGTCTTTGAGGCACTGGCGGCTATTGAGCGGTTGCAGCCTGGGGGAAATTGTCCAGCCTGTCTGACTCCGCTCAACAAAGTCGCCGTGAACCCTTTCGAGAGGGCCCATGATCAGATCAAAGCGCTGGGTGCCCTTGAGTCCTTGAAACACGCCAAGCAGAGAAATGACGCCCGGATTGCCCTCTGGGCTTCAAAGGTTTCTACAGCTATCAGTGCAGTAAAAAGCAACGCCTATGCGGACGTCCCGTGTCCGTTGAAAATGGATGAGTTGGAGGCTGCGCTCGCGGAGTTTCACACCGCTACAGACCGTTCTGAGGTGGCACCGGCTGTTCTCGACGCGCTCTTAAATCTCTGCGCTAGCGGTTCCGAAGAAATCGAGATTTACCTGCGCGCCTGTGATCGCAGGCTAAAAGAGGTTGACCAGGCAGAAGCTCAAGCTGCTCGTCTCGATGCGATGGTGGCACGACTCAAGGTGACAGATGAGTCGCTGAAACGGCATTTTGACAGCAAAACTCGCGCTCTTGCTGGGTTCAAAGCTGCAAACGATCAGGCGGCGCACCTCGTAGAGCAGAAAGTCATCCTACTCAATGATGCCGTCGACAATAGTCATTTCAACCAGTTGATGAAGGATCTTGAGGTCGAATACCGGACGCTTTATCAAGACCTTATGGAATACAAGCTAGCGTTGGAAAAAGCTCGTATCACTGGGATCGAAGCCAAGGCTGCTGAATATTATCGAGCGATCAATAACCACGACGATGACCATGAGCAGGTGGAGACATTGAGCTTCGAGAAGCTCACAGACAACTACCGGATCAAGATTACCAATGTGGACGGATCGTCCCTCGATGCATTTGCAGTACTCAGTGAAGGCCATCTGAGGGCCCTGGGTTTATCTATCCTCTTGGCAATGGCCGAGAAAAACAATTTCCCACTCATCGTCTTTGACGACGTCGTCAACGCGATCGACACGGATCACCGATCTAACATCATCGATCTGTTTTTCAGTGATGACTACCTGCGCCGAATTCAGATGGTGGTCACCACCCACGACCGTCTGTTCTGGGAGCGCTTTTGCATCATCGCTGATCGCCATCCCCAGAGTGAGCAGCATGCAAGCCAGGTACTCAGCTATACGAATAAGGGCATTGTGGTGATCGATCACGCAGGTGGCTTTCAGAAGAAGGTGCATGTGGCCCTGTCGGTCTTTGACGTGCGCCAGGCGTTGCTGTATTGCCGCATCTGGTTTGAGTCAATAGTGCTTGAGTTTTGCATCGAAAATGGTGTCAAGGTCACTGCGAGCTTCAATAAGTCGCAGCTCAAAAAGAGCATGTATCTCCAAGTCAGTCTGGAGCACACCTTCAAGTTAGTGGAGCCATTCATTGACTACGACCCAACACATTTCGATTTCATCAAAAATGATCTGGTGAACTGGGGTGGGCAAAACCAAGAGCACCATGCTTTTGATGAGGGCAGCCTGAATTTCGTGCATTCGAAGACCAGCAGTGAGGTCTTGAAAATCTACGATGCCGTCCGTTTTTTGGAATGCCAGCTTTTCACGGCAAGGAAGAAGGAGTCGGGCGAGAGATACCTCGCCGAAGTGAACGAGAAAATCGAGAGGGGACGCAGAAAGCTGGCAGGCCTGGCCACGGCGCCGGAAGAGGTTCAGAAGGCGCACCAGGCAGGGCTCAAGGTTTTGGAGGATCGAGGTGCTGAGCTCAGTCAGGAGCTTCAGTTCATTGAGCGTTGCCTCGCCAGCGTTGCCCAACGAGAGCTGACCTAGGAGCAGCAACCCGCCCAATTGCCGGATGGCTAGCGGCTTGGATTGGTCAGGGGCAGGGGGAGGGCCCCTCGCTTCTGGGCCGTGTTGGTCTCGTATTAGTGGCTAGCGCCAATCGTGTGACCAGGATGGAGATTTGCTCAGTTCAGTGCCGGAGCGATCTCAAGAAAACGTCCACTGTGCGGTCTACGATCTGCTCGATCTCCTCGCGGGCGAGCGGTTCGCTATTACCTCTCACCTGCGCCCACAGAACACGACCGTCAATCATCCCCATGAAGTCTCGCGCGGCGGTCTCAGGCTCCTGAACTGACAGGATATCGCGACGCGCCAGCTCGGCTAGGTAATCGCTGATGACGGTCATAGCCGGCGCCTGTATGACCTCGTCAAAGCGGTTAGCGAGCATCGGGAAGCGTCGACCCTCCAATATCACCATGCGCAAGAAGTCGGCTGCTGACGGGCCAGACCAGAAGCAGGCGAACTCGGTAGCAATCTGTCGGAGTCCTTTCCTTGGATCGGTCAGTGCGTGCTCATCGTTTGCAACATCCATGATTGTGAAAGCCTTCCACATCCGCTCTGCCACAGCGACGAAGAGCGACTCCTTGCCTTCGGGGTACCGGTTGTACAGGGTTTGGCGGGTGACCGCTGCCGCTTTGGCGATCTCCTCCATGCTCGCTCCCTCATAGCCATGCTCGATGAACATCCTGCCTGCTGCCGCGAGAATCCTGACCGGACGTGACGCGGTTTCACTAGGATTGAGCAGGTCGTCGACGGGGGAGGGGGTAGCCACGTTCATTTTTTTTACCTGTGCAGAGTAGGTTAAGTGTTACTGAAAGATTTGCGCTCCGCCACCCATGTTCCGGCAAATAAACTTTACGCACTTGTAAAGAAATGACTCCTTTCGTCGCGGGCTTCAGGTGCGGTTAGTTGCATAAGGAATTATTTGGACAGAGGGGTTGGGGCGCTTGTTGACCCGTGGCTGCCTGAAAATGTGAATGGCTGATGGTATTGCGGGTGCGATTGTTGGGTTTTGGTTATTGGATAGGAGGGGGCGAGGGCGAGTACCTGTAACGCGGTGAAAATTTTGCTGATAGGTACCGACGTTCGGCAATGAAGCCTTTATCATCCGCCTATCCCAAACATCAGGCACACAAAATGGACACTACCAGTCGCGCTGCTGCAATCGAATCATGTGAAAGCATTCTTCGTAAAGAGTATCAGTACAACAAAGAGAAGGAGATCTGGTCCACGATCAATAAGCGCATTGAAGGCTTGCTCGCCAGAACCAATGAGCTTGCTGACGTCTACGTGGAGTTGCGCGGATCGCTTGGCGAAGATTATAGAGCTCTCAAATCGTTTTTCGATGTATTGAACTTGACGGTTTATTCTTGGAATCCTGGGAAGATTAAAGATGCTCGCCAAGACAGAGAACAGCTCACTGACTTGAATATTCGAATTGTGGAGGCCGCCAAGTTGCTTTCCGATTTAATTTCTCGCCGAACAGAGGTTCAAGAAATATCTAGTTTTCGGAGCGATACTTATTACCATGTTATTGATGTTGTAAGAGATGCCGCTGAGAGTAACGGCCTCTTTTCTTCTCATGTGGAAGGGAAACTGGAAAATCTAACCTATCAGTATGATCTTAAGTATTGGCCGTCCATAAGTGAGGTCGTTTCTGCTATCGGAGCTAATGCGCAAGCAGCAACTACTGTTGCACGTTCTCCAGCTGCAAGTGCAGCGACTGACGCGCGTCGCCCTGGCCTATCAGATTTCCTTAGAGCATTTGAGGCCGCTCTCGATGAGAACAGAGTAAGGAGGCACGGATTCATTCCGAACAAATTCTCGGTGTCCAACAACTCAACGGCATCTCTGATCAACTGCGCACTTGAGTTGGAGGTGGATGATCTGATCGATGGCAGCTTTGTGAAACGATTCCGTCAACGTGAGCGCGAAAGGAAGGTCGGCCAGGTTAAGGTCGATTGAGATCTGATGCGGCTTGCTGCGGTTGGTTTTTTGGTATCGGAAGAGTGGAGGAGGTGGCCATTCCTTTCACCCTGTCCACGAAGGCAGCCTAAGCTTTTTGGCATTTATTGAATGGCTAATGTGCGAGGTTGATCTGTCGAGGCGTCACGTTGGACGAAATCTACGGTGCACCAATTTTTTGGGCTTTTTTTGGGTTTTGGTGGCGCGAGGAGTAACGTCTGTGAGCTGGTTTCTACGGACGACAAGTCGGAGAGAATATGGGCTGGAAAGCCCGGAAATACTGGGGGAGAGGTGGAGCGGGTAGAGGGAATCGAACCCTCAACTAAAGCTTGGGAAGCTTTCGTTTTGCCACTAAACTATACCCGCATTACGCGCTTACTCGGTGCACCAAAGCGGGGTGTCCAATAAGAACCCTCGTTATCAGCTTGGGAAGCTGGAGTAATGCCATTATACGACACCCGCTCAGAGCGGCTGACTTTGTACCAGAAGCGCGCGCGGATTTGAAGTTTTTCTTTATGCGCGCTGTATTTAGCACGGTTGAAACGAAGGACGAACCGTCAGACGGCCATTCGCGGGCAAGCCTCGCTCCTGCAGGAAGACTTCAGGCTGCGGGGCTTGCTCGCGATGACGCGGTTTCAGATTGCCAGTGCATGGTGATCCTGGACGTAGTGGTAACGCGGTCGACTTACCTGGGGGGCAGGCTTCAGGAAGCCCAGCAGGGCGTTGCGGCTGTCGCGGCAGGCGGCTTTGTGTTCCATGTCGAGAAAGTGCCCGGTCGCTTCCAGCGTCGTGAAGCTGCTGTGTTGCACGTGATTGGCGAACAATCGCGCGCCGTCGGCGGCGGTGTATTCGTCCCATTCGCCGTTCATGAACAGCACCGGCACGTTGATTTTCTCCGCCGCTTTCAGAAAGCACTCGCGATCACTTTGCAGCAGGTCGTTAATGTGGAAATGCATCTGCCCGTATTCATGATCGGCCAGGCTGCTGACGTGGCGATAGTTGAAGCGTTTGAACAGGGTCGGCAGGTGTTTGCCGATGGTGCTGTTCACCAGGTTGCCGACCCGGTCGCCGTCCCGGCTGCCGAGGTAATCGACGCCGCGTTCGAGGTAATCGAGCATGTGTGCGTTGATCTCCGGCGAGAACGAACTGATCACGGCTTTTTCGATGCGTCGTGGCCGTTGGGCCAGGGCGACCAACGTCGCGGCGCCTCCCCAGGAAAACGACAGCACGTGTTCGGCGGCGAAGTGGTCGATCAGCTCCAGGAGGATCTGCCCTTCGACTTCCTTGGTCAGCAATTTCTCATGCAGGTTGTGGGCCTTGGACTTGCCCGCGTAGGGCTGGTCGTAGCAGACCACGTTGAACTGCGGGTGGAGGTTTTTCACGGTTTGAGCAAACGACGCAGTCGTGGCCATCGAGCCGTTGACCAAGATAATGGTCTTCTCTGCGGCGTCTGCGCGATAGAACTCCGTGTAAACCCGATACTGACCCTGTATATCCAGCACAGCGATTTCTGGCCTCATGTCATAAGACTCCTGGCAAGCGGGTATGCGCGCAAATGAGATTGCACGAGCTTTGTGACAGGTAGGCATACGCCTGGAATTTGGAGGCCCATGTCGATCCGGTGAATCAGGTCGACGGGTATTATTATTGGCGGGCAGTTTGCCGGAGGAAGGCGGAACCTGAGGGTTCTCTGCCGGCAAAAAGTTTCTTGGAAGTATGTTGTGACTCATCAGTCACATTTCGGCTGACGTCCTGATTCAAGCAGGGGCGAAGGCATCGCGCAAGTGCCGTTGGTAAATTGTTCGACAACTTCTGCTCAGCGGTAGGCTGCTTAGATCAATTGGATCTCTTCGGTGCGCAGCGCGCGGTACTCGCCCGGTTTTAGCGCGTTGTCGAGCATCAGCGGGCCCATGCTTTCGCGGTGCAGGTGCAGGACCTTGTTGTTGAAATGGCCGAACATGCGCTTCACCTGGTGATACCGACCTTCGACGATGCTCAACCGCGCCGATTTCGGCCCCAGCAGTTCCAGCTCGGCCGGCTGCGTGGTGAGATCCTCGAAGGCAAAGTACAGCCCCTCGGCAAAGGTCACTGCATACTCCGGGCCGATGTCCTGTTCGGTCTCGACGTAATAGACCTTGGGCAGTTTGGTCCGCGGCTGGGTCAGGCGCCGCGACCAGCTGCCGTCGTTGGTGATGATCATCAGGCCGGTGGTGTTGAAGTCCAGGCGTCCGGCGATGTGCAGGTCGTCCTTGTCCGGTTCGTGGATCAGCTCGAGCACGGTCGGATGTTGCGGATCGCGGGTGGCGCTGACGCAACCGGGCGGCTTGTTCAGCATGAAGTAGCGCGCGGGTTTGCCGATTTGCAGCAGCTCGTCATCGACTTCCACGCGGCTGAATTCCAGTACGTCGGCGTGGGGATTGCTGACGACTGTCCCGTCGATTCGCACGCGTTTTTCCGCCAGCAGCAGACGCACCTGTTGACGGTTGAAACGCGGCAAATTGCTGAGGAAACGGTCGACACGCATGGCTAGAGATCGGCGGGAAAAGGGTCGCGCATCTTACGTGATCGGCCGGGCGGCTGCTTGCAGCTGCGCCTCGACCTGAGCGCAGCGCGGGCACAGGCAGGATTGGTCGCGCAGCTCTGCCGGCAGCGCTTCGAGGACCGCCGGGTCGATGCTGACGCCGTAGCACCAGCAGGCACGGTCGGCGGTTCGCGGGTCGGCCAGGGTGCAGTCGTTGGAGGCACCGCAGGCCGGGCAGCGGTCAGGCTTGTTATTCAATTGCTTATTCATAAGCGCAGTGAGGCATTTCCACGCAGGTGCGGTTGCGGCCGAATTGCTTGGCCCGATCCTTCGCATGATCGGCCCGAGAGCGCAGGGTGTGCAAGGTTTCATCCGGCGGCTGCGTGGTCAAGCCGATGCTGACGGTCAGCTGCAACGTGTGGTCGTTGTAGGCATAACGCTATTGCTCGCGAATCGAAAGATCACCGCCGATCTGTCAGATAGGCACGCCAGCTGCCCAGATGGCTGATATCCACCGCGCCCTCCAACCCATACGCCTCACAAATGAACCCGCTCTCCCAACGGCCATCCGCCAGTTGCACTTTGCCCAACCCCAGCGGCGCCGGAATGCCGGTCAGGAACGAGCCCAACTCACTGCTGGGCAACTCCCAAACCTCGACCGCAATCGCCACGCCACCTTCCTTCACCCGCACCATCCCCGGACGAAACGGTGGGCCACCGGCCAGCGCGTACAACTGATAATCCGCTGAGCTGAACGTGGTCTCGACCAGCGTTGCGCCGCGCCGTTTCAGTTGCCAGTTCAGCGCCAGTCCGTCCAGATGTGCGCCGCATACCACCAGCCGCGCGCGATCGTTGCGCGCGACAGTTGTCGGCGCAGGCGTCGCCGAACCGCGCTGAAAAGCATCCGCCACACTCAGCAAATATTGATCGGTAAAGGCCCGACCAAACAGCGTCACGCCCCACGGCAAACCATTGCTCATGAACGCGCTCGGTACGGCGACGGCGGCGTAGTCGAGCAGGTTCATGAAGTTGGTGTAGTAACCCAGTTCGGAATTGCGCAGCACCGGTTCGGCTTCCAGCTCCGCCAGCGTCACCGGGCGGCCGATGGTCGGCGTGACCACGCAATCCAGGCCTTGCAGCGCCTGGTCGCACAGGGCTTTCAAGGCTTGCAGCCGATACTGGGCGCGGAAGGTTTGCACGCCGCTCACCGCTGGCGCCTTGGCCAGCACTGCGCGAATGACCGGCAGCACCGCTTGCGGATTGTGCTCCAGCAATTCCCCCGCGACGCTGTAGCGCTCGGCGACCCACGGGCCTTCATAAAGCAACCGCGCGGCTTCGAAGAACGGCGACATATCCAGCTCAACCGCTTCGCCACCCAACGCCTTCAATTGGTCAATGGCATCGCCGAACAACAGCGGGCCTTCAGGGCAGCCGAAAAATTCCAGGTCCTGCGCACGCGGTACGCCGAAGCGAAAAGGGCGTGGCGTGCCGAACGCCGAGCCATCGTTCCACAGTGGATTGCTGCGGCTGTATTCGTCCCGAGGATCGAAGTGCGCCGTGAGCGCCAGCAACTGACTGGCTTCGCGCGCCGTCGCGGTAAACGTGGTGACGCAATCGAGCGTGCGACAGGCCGGCACCACGCCCGCTGTGGAGATCAGCCCTTTGGTGGCTTTCATCCCGACCAGATTGTTCAAGGCTGCCGGCACGCGCCCGGAGCCCGCCGTGTCGGTGCCCAAGGAAAAACTCGCCACGCCCAGCGCCACTGCCAGTGAAGAACCGGCGCTGGAACCACCCGCCGGATAGTCCGGCAATACGCTGTTGGGGCACGCGCCATAGGGCGAGCGACTGCCGTTGAGCCCGGTGGCGAACTGATCAAGATTGGTCTTGCCCAGCGGAATCGCGCCCAGCGCCAGCAGTTGCTCGACGATGGTCGCCGACTGCGCCGGCACATAGGCAAACGCCGGGCACGCGGCGGTGGTCGCAATGCCTGCCAGATCGATGTTGTCCTTGATCGCAAACGGCACGCCATACAGCGGCAGGCTGTCGAGGTCGCGACCGTCGAGCGCGGCGAGGTACGGTTCCAGTTCTTCAACGCTGAGCAGATGGATAAACAGGTGATAGTCCGGGTTCAGCGCGGCGGCTTTGTTGCGCAGGCTCGGCAGCAGTTGTCGCGGCGTGATGCTGCCGTCGCGGTAGGCGCTGCGCAGGGCGTCGAGTTGCAGATTGATGTTCATGGCTTGATCCTTTTCAAATGAATTCAGTCGAGTTCCAGCACCACGACCCGCTGTCCGGCGCGCACCGCCGAACCCGGTTGCACCCGAATCTCGCGCACCACGCCGGCCATCGGGGCGAGAAGTGGAATTTCCATCTTCATCGACTCCAGAATCACCAGCACATCGCCGGCGGCGACGCGGCTGCCGGTTTCAACCTGAACCTGCCAGAGGTTGCCGGCGATGTGGCTGTCGACGCTCATTTCGCCGCTGGCGAGCGGGGCGTTTTCGGTCGTTTGCGGGACGAGTTCTTCGCTGTCGAAATGCGCCTGGCCGCTGGCAATCCAGCGTTCGCGCTCGGCGTTGAACGCGCCTTTTTGCTGATCGCGAAACGCGGCGATGGTCTCGGCTTCCTTGGCCAGGAACGCCTGGTAATCCGCGAGGTTCAACTGACTGTGTTCGATGTTCAGGTCGAAGCGCCCAAGCGGGAAATCCCGACGGATGCGCAGCAGTTCATCGGCGCTCACCGGGTAGAAACGGATCTGGTCGAAGAAGCGCAACAGCCACGGTTTGCCATCGAACGCGGCGACTTCGCGGTAGCGATTCCACATCTGCAAGGTACGCCCCACGAACTGATAACCGCCGGGGCCTTCCATGCCGTACACGCACATGTATGCGCCGCCGATGCCCACCGAATTCTCGGCGGTCCAGGTGCGGGCCGGGTTGTATTTGGTGGTGACCAGACGATGCCGTGGATCGAGCGGAGTGGCGACCGGCGCGCCGAGGTAGACGTCGCCCAAACCCATCACCAGGTAACTCGCGTCAAATACCGTGCGCTGCACTTCGTCGAGGTTCGGCAGGTCGTTGATGCGGCGGATGAACTCCAGATTGCTCGGGCACCACGGCGCGTCCTTGCGCACGGTGGTCATGTATTTTTCGATTGCCAACTGGCACGCCGGATCGTCCCAGGACAGGGGCAAGTGGACGATGCGCGACGGCACTTGCAGGTCGTTGGCGGCACACACGGCGTCCCATTCGCCTGCGACGATGCCGAGCAAATCGGCCAGCGGCAGTTGCTCGGGCTGGTAGTGCACTTGCAGCGAACGGATGCCTGGCGTCAGGTCGATCACGCCGTGCAGGTGTTTGCTTTCCAGCGCTTGCATGAGGGCGTGGGCGCGGAAACGTAAAACCAGGTCGAGTTCAGGTGCGCCGATTTCCAGCAGCAGGTGAGTATCCCCAGACAATCGTGCAACCAGCCGCGTATCCCCCTGACCCAAATCCAACACCACAGGCGACACAACACCCTGTGGGAGCGGCGGTGCGACGATTCGACTTGCTCGCGAAGAGGGAATATCAGTTGACATTGATGTGTCTGACATATCGCTTTCGCGAGCAAGCCCGCTCCCACAAGGGGAATTCCATTTCAGGGCGAGATGGCGGGCGGTCTGGAGATCGACTGGACGGAACTGGACTTTATCCCCAGCCTTGAGCTGTCCCAGCTGCCAAAGGTCCGCCTCGATCACCGTCACCGGACAGACAAACCCGCCCAGACTTGGGCCGTCCGGCCCGAGAATCACCGGCATGTCCCCGGTGAAATCCACGGCGCCAATCGCATACGGATTGTCATGAATATTCGACGGATGCAGCCCTGCCTCACCGCCGTCGGCACGCACCCATTGCGGCTTCGGCCCGATCAAGCGCACGCCGGTACGGCTCGAGTTGAAATGCACTTCCCACTGGGTGGCGAAGAAGGTGTCGATGTAGTTTTCAGTGAAATATTCCGGCGCGCCGTGCGGGCCGTAGATCACCCGAATCTGCCGCACCGCTGGCAACTCGGCGATGTCAGGCAGTTGCTCACCGGCGCTACGGTCAAGCAAAGCAGGTACATGCAACACGTCACCGGCGCGCAACGCCCGACCGCCATGGCCGCCAAACTGACCCAGCGTGAAGGTGCTTTTGCTGCCCAGATAATCCGGCACTTGCAGGCCGCCGCGCAGGCTCAGGTAGCTGCGCGCGCCGGCCCCGGCAATCGTGCCGAGGTTCAACGTGGCGCCGGCCGGGATCAGTAGCGCCGTGTTCATCGGCACCGCGTCACCGTTCAACGTCAGCGCAATGACCGCGCCGGTCACCGCCACCACCGCGTCGCAATTGAAGCGCAGCAATGGCCCGCTCATGGTGATTTCCAGGGCGGCGGCGCCTTCGTCGTTGCCCAGCAACAGATTGCCGCGACGCAACGCGCGACTGTCCATCGGCCCCGACGGCGGTACGCCCACCGCCCAATAGCCGAGGCGTCCCGGATAATCCTGAACGCTGGTTTGCGTCCCGGCACTGAGCACTTCAAAGGTGTTGGCCTGATAGACCAGACCTTCGAGGCAACGGGTCCACGGCTGACCGCTGGCGAACGGTGCGTCGACAAGGATCTGGCGCAGGTAATCGCGGTTGGTTTCCACGCCGTAAAGCAGGCTGTCGCCCAACGCCTGATGCAGATCGTGGCGGGCTTCTTCGCGGGTCGGCGCCCAACTGATGACTTTGGCGATCATCGGATCGAAGTACGGCGGGATCTCGCAACCGGCCTCGACCCAGGTGTCGATGCGCAGTTGTATGCCGTTGGCGACCGGGAAGTTCACGGCGGTCAGCAAGCCGGGACTCGGCTGAAAATCACGGCCCGGGTCTTCGGCATACAACCGCGCCTGAATCGCATGGCCCTCGGCTTTCAAGCCTCGGCTCACCTCGCTCAGCGGCGGCAAATCACCGGCCGCCAGTTGCACCATCCAGCGCACCAGGTCCACGCCCCACACCTGTTCGGTGACGCCGTGCTCCACCTGCAAACGCGTGTTCACTTCCAGAAAGTAGAAGCGCTGGTCCTCGCTGTCGAAGACGAATTCCACGGTGCCGGCGCTGCGGTAATTCACCGCTTTCGCCAGTTTGATCGCCGCTGCGCAGAGCTCATCGGCCATGCCCTCGGGCAGGTTCGGCGCGGGAGTTTCTTCGAGGACTTTCTGGTTGCGTCGTTGCACCGAGCAGTCGCGCACACCCAGGGCGATCACTTCGCCGCGACCGTCGCCGAACACCTGAACTTCCAGGTGACGAGCGCGTTGGATGTACTTCTCGATAAACACCCCGGCATCGCTGAAGTTGTTCTGGCCGAGGCGTTTCACGGCGTCGAAGGATTCGCTCAATTCGGTGGCGCTGCGGCACACGCGCATGCCGATGCCGCCACCGCCGGCGGTGCTTTTGAGCATCACCGGGTAGCCGACCTGTTCGCCGGCGACTAGTGCGGCGTCGAGGCTGTCGAGCAGTTCGGTGCCTTCGAGCATCGGTACGCCATGTTGTTTGGCCAGGGCGCGGGCGGTGTGCTTGAGGCCGAACACGCGCAATTGCTCGGGTGTCGGGCCGATGAAGGCAATGTCGGCGGCTTCGCAGGCTTCGGCGAACGCGGCGTTTTCCGAGAGGAAACCGTAGCCGGGATGGATGGCGGTGGCCCCGGTGGCTTTGGCAATGGCGAGGATTTTGTCCACCGCCAGGTAGGTGCCCGCCGCCGCGCCTTCGCCGAGGCTGTGGGCTTCATCGGCTTGCAGAAGGTGCAGGCTCGCGGCATCGGCTTCGGAATACACCGCGACGCCCTGGACATGCAATTCACCCAGGGTGCGCAGGATGCGGCAGGCAATGGCGCCACGGTTGGCAATCAGGACTTTTTCGAACATGGCATAACCCCTGAAGGGGATGCGGGCCGTCCCGCAGTTTTTCGATGAGCGCCGGGGTCGTCCCTGGCGGCAGAATCAGTTCTCTCCAAAACACCACTGCACCCCGGTAGGAGCGAGCCTTTGTGGTGAGGGGGCTTGCCCCCGTTCGGCTGTGAAGCGGCCCTAAATTTGTGGTGAGGGGGCAAGCCCCCTCACCACAGAGGCTCGCCTCTACAGGTTTAGTGGTTTTTCGGAGATTTCAGGCACTGGCCAGACCGGGCCTGGCACAGGGCAAACAGCCATTTACGCAATCGCGCCAGGTTCAGTTCCATACCAGTAGCTCCGCAGGGGTCGGGTTGTAGGCGTTGCACGGGTTGTTCAGTTGCGGGCAGTTGGAGATCAGCACGATCACGTCCATCTCGGCCCGCAGGTCGACGTACTTGCCCGGCGCCGAGATGCCGTCTGCAAAGGTCAGCCCGCCGTCCGCCGTGACCGGCACGTTCATGAAGAAATTGATGTTGGGCCCGATGTCGCCCTTGCCCAGTCGTCCGTCGTGGACGCAGGCGCGCAGGTAGTTATCGCGGCAGCTGTGCATGTAGCGTTTTTCCAAGGCGTAGCGCACGGTGTTGCTCTCTTGCGCACAGGCACCGCCGAGTGTGTCGTGGCGCCCGCAGGTGTCGGCGACGATGGTCAGCATGGGCTTGCCGAGGTTGGAATAAAGCACGCTGCCGGTGCTCAGGTAGACGCTGTTCTGCCGGCGCAAGGTGCGTTGCACGTCGTAGCGTTCCTTCGGATTGGCGACGCTGTAGAACAAGGTGTCGACGGCTTGATTGCCTTCCAGATCGAGGATGCGCAGGGTCTGGCCGGCCTTCACTTCCATCAGCCACGGTTCGCCGGCGGGGATGGTCGCGCGGTAGACGGCGGCTTCAGGCTGCATGGGAGAAGTGGCGATTGCGAGTGACATGGCAGCGATCCTCAGGCGAACAGACGGTCGGTGTTGATGAAGCCGCGCTCGTTTTCCGGGCGCGAGGTGCGGCAGTGTTCGGCGACGCTGGCGTCGGCGTTCATCCAGCTCAATTTCAAGGGTTGTGGTGCGTAGTCCGGCGACGGGTCCATCGGGTGTTGCAGCGCGGTCAGCACCACCAGCGTGTCCATCGGCGCGTACAACTCGATGTAGTCGCCGGCCTTCGAGTTGCCTTCGACAAAGTGAAAGCGCCCGGCCTCATCGACGTTCACGCGGCTGAACAGATTGAGGGTCATCAGCAAATCCGAGAGGCCCAGTCCCCACTTGCCCAGTTCCACCAGCAAGTTATCGGTGCCGTTGCGAAAGAAGCCGTTGCGCAGCTCCTGGTAGCGCCCGGCGCCGTACTTGTGCGCGACTTCTTCAGCGCAGAGCACGCCGCCGAGGCTGTCGCTCCAGCCGCAAGTGTCGGCGGTAATTGCGGCCAGCACGCGGCCCATGTCCGAGTACAGGCAATGGCCGGTGGTGAGCTTGGCGGTGTGTTGGCATTTGAGGCTGTCGGGCAGGTTCAGGCGTTCGGTTTTTTCGTTGGCGTTGAGCAACGTCAGGCTGACGTTGGCGCCGCCGCGCAGGTCGGTCAGGCGCAGCAATTGGCCGCGCTTCAACACGAACGAACGATGGCCGCCGCCGGGGAGCATTTCTTCGGCGAAGGGTGGGAACAGTTGAGTCGAGTCAGTCATTGCAAAATTCCTCTAAGCGATACGAAGCGTGCCTGCCAGTGGCACCGGCAAGGCGTCGACGGCGGCGCGCTGGACGTGGCGGTCGCTGTTCAAAGGGATGTCGTAAGTGATGCGCGCGCCATAGGCGCCGGGGGCGTGCGGGTCGACGCGGACCTTGTCGAACACCAGCAGGCGCGTGCCCAGGCTGAAACCTTCGGACAAGTCGTGGGTGACCATGAACACCGTCAGTTGCGTCTCGCGCCACAGTTCCAGCAGCAGGCCGTGCATGTCTTTGCGGATACCCGGATCGAGCGCGCCGAACGGTTCGTCGAGCAGCAGCACGCGCGGTTTCATGATCAGCGCCTGGGCAATGGCCAGCCGTTGTTGCATGCCGCCGGACAGCTGCGCCGGGTACTTGTCCAGCGAGTGGGCGAGGCCGACTTTGCGCAGCAACACCGAGGCTTGTTCCCGAGCGTCTTTTTTCGCGCTGCCGAACAAGCGCCCGAGCAGCGGCGAGCGTGGCAGTTCGAGGCCGAGGGCGACGTTGTCCAGCACGGTCAGGTGCGGGAACACCGAATAGCGCTGAAACACCACGCCACGGCTCGAATCCGGCTCGCCGGCCAAGACTTGACCGTCCAAGAGAATCTCGCCGCGACTGGCGCGCTCCTGGCCGAGCAGCAGTCGCAGGAAGGTCGATTTGCCGCAACCCGAGGCGCCGACCAGGGTGCAGAACTCACCTTCGTTGATGTTCAGGTTGAGCCCTTCGAGCACCACCTGATCGCCGTATTGCTGCCAGACGTTTTTCACCGTGATGAAGCTCATGCCCGCGCTCCTTCATACCAAGGGAAGGCCCGTTGGGTCAGGCGCTTGAGGCCCCAGTCCATCAACCAGGCGAGCAGGGTGATCCACACCACGTAGGGCAGGATCACGTCCATCGCCAGGTAGCGCCGCACCAGGAAGATCCGGTAACCGAGGCCGTCGGTGGAGGCGATGGCTTCGGCGGCGATCAGGAATAACCACGCCGAACCGAGCATCAGTCGCAGCGAGATCAACAGGCGCGGCAGCAATTGCGGCAGCACCACGCGCAGCATCAGGGTCCAGGTCGAAGCGCCGAGGGTCTGGGCCTTGATCAACAACTCGACTGGGATTTCTCTAGCGCGCTGTTCCAGATCCCGCGCCAGGCACGGGGTGATGCCGATCACGATCAGCATCACTTTCGACAACTCTCCCAGCCCGAACACGATGAACAGAATCGGCAGGATCGCCAGCGGCGGCACCATCGACAGCACCGTTAGCAACGGCGACAACGGCGCGCCGAACAACGGCAAGGTGCCGGCGGCGATGCCCAGGCACAGCCCGGCCAGCGCGCTGATACCGAGGCCGATGGCCAGGCGTCGCAGGCTCGACGCGGTGTCTTGCCACAGCACGTATTCACCGGTGCGGGTGTCGGCGACGAAGGCCAGGCGTTTCACCGCGTCGGTCATTTGCACGGCGCTGGGCAACAGCTTGTCGTTGGGGTTGTTTGTCAGCCGCTCGGCCGAGCCCATGAAGTAGGCGAACAGCACCAGGGCGAACGGCAGGATCACCAGCAGCAGGCGACTCGGGCGATCCGGGTGGCGATTGATCAGGCGCATGGCCAGGTCCTCTGCTTACAGCTTGGCGTCGGCGGCCATCTGTACGTAAGTCGGGTCGAAGCGCAGTTTGAGATTGGTCTTGTCGCCGCTGGTTACGCCGTTGGCGAAGGCCATGCCGACGGCGCTGGTGTCCTTGGCGCCTTCACCCAGCAAACCGTGCTGGAAGGAAAACTCGGCGACTTTGCGCATGGTGTCCGGCAGTTGTTTGCTGGTGGAGAAGTCCAGGGCTTCTTTGGGCGTGGCGAACAACTTGGTGGTGTCCAGTTGCGACTGGAAGCCGGCGAGGTCGGTGCCCGAGGCTTTGGCCATGTGTTCGAGGGCGACTTTGCTGGCGGCGTTTTTCGCGTTCATCAACTCGACCACTTCGAACCAGGCGCCGGTCAGCGCTTTGCCCAGGGCCGGGTTGTCTTTGAGGGTGGCGCTGTTGACCACCATCATGTCCATGATTTCGCCGGGGATCTGGCTGGAGTTGAACACTTCGGTCACGCCCGGTTTGGCCTTGATGTCCGAGAGCATCGGGTTCCAGGTGGTGACGGCGTTGACCTGTTCGGTGTTGAACGCGGCGGAGATGTCAGCGTCCGAGGTGTTGACCACTTTCAGGTCTTTCTCGGAGAGGTCCACCGAGTCCAGCGCGCGGGCCAGCAGGTAGTGGGACACCGACAACTCGACCAGATTGACGTCCATGCCTTTGAGGTCGGTGACTTTCTTGCCTGCGCCTTTGAGCACGATGCCGTCGTTGCCGTTGGAGAAATCACTGACGATCAGAGCGGTGCTGTCGACGCCACCGGCGGCCGGAATGGTCAGCGCGTCCATGTTGGTCATGGTGCAACCGTCGAACTGGCCTGCGGTGTATTGGTTGATCGATTCGACGTAGTCGTTGAGCTGCACCACATCAATCTTGATGCCGTACTTCTTTGCCCATTTGTCGACGATGCCTTGGCTGCCAGCGTATTCCCACGGCATCCAGCCGGCGTAAATGGTCCAGCAGACGCTGAAGTGGTCTTTTTGCGCGGCCTGGGACGAGAAGCTCACGAAAGCTGCAAAGGCAGCGGCGAGCAGGGCGGGTAAACGAAGCTGGGACATGGGTCATTCTCCAGTTGATCAAGGGCGGGCAGGAGTCAACGCGGCACCGCGAACGGTGGCTTGTCTCCCGGGCTTTTGTCCCGCCGTGTAACCTCAACTGGAGGTCGCCAACTCTCGGACCAGCCACTCGCCTTAGCGAGCCGGAACCCTAGTCAGCCATTGCAAATTGTGGTGCCGCGAACCTGTGATGACTCCTGCACGGGTTTACTAAAGCGAGAGCCGTGCCAACTTGGCGCAAGCCTTCTGGCCCGCGCGATTGCGGCGATGTGGTGTTCGGCGGGGCGGCGCGGCGCATTGTGATGGTGCGTACGCGCACCGAAATGGGATGTGAGTGCCGCTGTTCTGAAGATGGGTTTCGATGAAAAACCTTTCATCGGCGAGATGTTTCAACTTGTTGCAAGGCCGCACCAGATTTCGAAATCGATGTCTGATCCTTCGACAGTCACCGAATAATTGACTGTCGCCCGCCAGCGTCGCTGGTGCGGCTCACTCGCGGTCCAGGAGGCCGCCATGCTCAGTCGAAAAAATCTCCGCAGAATTCTTCTGATTGCTCTATCCGGATTATCGCTGGGCGCATGCGTGCCTTATTCCGATGGAGGCGCCAGCTACTACAGTTCCGAGGTCTACACCTCGCCCGCGCCGGCCTATTACGCCGGTGGCGGTTCTTACTACTCGGGTGGCGGCGGTTATTACTCGCCGCCACCACGCTATTACTCGCCACCCGCGCGCTATTACCAGCCAACGCCGCGGTATTACGCGCAACCACGGGTTTATCAACCGGCACCCCGTTATTACCAGTCGCAACGAAATGACTACCGCGCTTATCAAAATCACGGCTGGGACGGCCGCAATCGCGGCGGTTGGAACAACGATTACCGTGGCGGTGGGCGCAACAATAACCACGGCGGACGCGGCGATGGCCATGGCAATGGTCACGGCGATAACGGTGGCCGGGGTGGTCATCGTTAATGGATAAAAGGTAATTCCCGTGGGAGCGGGCTTGCTCGCGAAAGCGGTGGATCAGGTGATATGCAAGTTGTCTGATCCACCGCCTTCGTGAGCAAGCCCGCTCCCACATTTTTTGTGTTCTTACAAATCCGCCAACGGATGCCGGCCTTCCCACACCTTCTGAAAGTGCGCCTCCACCACCGCATCCGGCACGCTGTTGATGTCCGGCCAATGCCAGTGCGGCTGCTGATCCTTATCAATCAGCCTTGCCCGAACACCTTCGCTGAACTCCGGATGCCGACAGCAGTTGAGGCTCATGGTGTATTCCATCTGAAAGACTTGAGCCAGCGACAGATGCCGGGCGCGGGCGATCTGTTCCCACACCAGGTGCGCGGTCAGCGGCGAACCTTCGCTCATGGTTTTTGCGGCGCGGCTGAGCAACGGATCAGTGTGGTCGTGCAACTGACTGATGGCTTTCCAGGCGCAGCGCACGTCGCTGACGTCCAGCCATTCGTCGATCTGCTGACGTCGCGGCAGCCATTGTGCTTCGGGCATTTGCGCGACCGCTTCCTGCTGCAACGCCTTGAGCAGACTGTTGAGCTGCATCGGCGTCTGTTCCTGCCAGTTCAGTTGCAGCAAACCTTCGATCAACTCTTCTTGCTGTTCGTCGAGCAAAAAGCGGTCGGCGAGGTCCAGATCGAGCGCATCCCGACCGTTCATGTGCGCCCCGGTCAGGCCGAGAAACAGCCCGAGCTTGCCGGGCAGGCGCGACAGGAACCAACTGGCGCCGACGTCCGGGTATAAACCGATGCTGACTTCCGGCATCGCCAGGCGACTGCTCGGCGTGACAATCCGGATGCTGGCGCCTTGCAGCAAGCCCATGCCGCCGCCGAGCACATAACCGTGGCCCCAGCAGATCAGCGGTTTGGGGTAGGTGTGCAGGCTGAAGTCCAAGCGGTATTCCGCCGCAAAGAAGTTCGCGGCCAACGGTGGCACTTCGCCGGGGTGCGCTCGGCAGGCTTCGACCAGGCTGCGCACTTCGCCACCGGCGCAGAAAGCCTTGGCGCCGTTGCCGCGCATCAGCACGCAGACGATTTGCGGGTCTTTGGCCCAGGCATCAAGCCGGTCGTGCAGGGCATTGATCATCGGCAAGGACAATGCGTTCAGGGATTTTTCAGCATCCAGGCTGACGACGCCAATACGTGCGCCGTCGGTGCCTGTGAGTTCTTCGACGTGCAGATTCATCGTGACCTCGATCGGGAATTTGAGCGTTCAGTATGATCGCTGTGCGGGAAAGTGCCGGATGTGCATCAGATCAATTGACAAGCGTGATGGGCTTTCCTAGGGTTCGCCCAATTGTTTTTGCCGGATGTAACCATGACTGCTGATGACCGTATCAAACTCGAACCGAGCTGGAAGGAGGCACTGCGTGCTGAGTTCGACCAGCCTTACATGGCAGAGTTGCGCAACTTCCTGCAACAGGAGCGCGCGGCGGGCAAAGAGATTTATCCACCGGGCCCGATGATCTTCAACGCGCTCAACTCGACGCCGCTGGACAAGGTCAAGGTGGTCATCCTCGGCCAGGACCCTTATCACGGTCCCGGCCAGGCCCACGGTTTGTGTTTCTCGGTACAACCGGGTGTGCCGGCGCCGCCATCGCTGGTGAACATCTATAAAGAGTTGAAACGCGACCTGAACATCGACATTCCCAGCCATGGTTGCCTGCAAAGCTGGGCTGATCAGGGCGTGTTGATGATCAACACCACCATGACGGTCGAGCGCGCGAATGCCAATGCGCACAAGGACAAGGGCTGGCAGTTTTTCACCGACCGGATCATTGAGGTGGTCAGTGAACAGCAACCGCATCTGGTGTTCATGCTGTGGGGCGCCCATGCCCAGAGCAAACAGAAGTTGATCGACGCCACCAAGCACCTGGTGCTGACGTCGGTGCATCCATCACCGCTGTCTGCTTATCGCGGCTTTCTCGGGTGCGGGCACTTCAGCCGGACCAACAAGTTTCTGGAGCAGAACGGCGAGACGCCGATCGAGTGGCGGTTGCCGCCAGTCTAAAAGCTTCGCGAGCATCTGTGGCGAGGGGGCAAGCCCCCTCACCACAGGGATCGAGTCAGGAGGACTCCGGCACCCGGTTCCAGTACTTGAACAACGGCTCCGCCAGAAACAACACAAACAACAGCCGCATCACCTGCATCGCCGTCACCAGCGGCACTGACAGTTGCAGTGTCTCCGCCGTCAGGCTCATCTCCGCAATCCCGCCCGGCATCATGCCCAGCGTCAGTGAGCGCAAATCCAGGTGCGTCAACGCACTCAACCCAAGCGCCGCTGCGGTAGCGATCAACATCGTCAGCACCGTGCCGATCAAGGTCCGGCCCATAAACGAAGGCGCCCGGCGGAAGAACTGCCGGTTGAAGTGACAGCCCAGGCCACTGCCGATCAGCCACTGGCCAATCTGGCTGCCGCCGTCAGGCAAGCCGACGTGTAAATCCCAACCAATGCTCACCGTCGCACTCACCAGCAACGGCCCGAACAGCCATGGATTGGGTTGACGCAGACGTTCCCAGAGCCAGGCCGCCAATGCACCTGCCGGGAAGAGAAGGGCCAGCCACCACCAGTTGACGGCCGTTGCATGGGCAATTGGCGCTCCGTCGCCCAGCACATACTTGAACGCTGCCGGTACGCAAAGCACCACCACCAGCACCCGCAGGCTTTGCCCCGCCGCCACACGGCTGAGCACCGCGCCGTTGCGGGCGCCGAGGTTGACCATCTCGCCGGAGCCGCCAGGCATGCTGGAAAAGAATGCAGTGGCGCGATCTTCACCGGTACGGCGCATCAGCCACACGCCGACCACGGCGGACACGCTGGTGATCAACGCACCGAAAAAGATCAAGCCGAAATGGCTCAGCACCTGCTCCATCACCACCGGGGTGAAGTGCAGGCCGATGCCGATGCCGACGATCCACTGGCCGCACTTGCGCCCGCCAGGGATTTCCGCCAATTGCCACGGCGTCAGGCAACGCACGAGGATGATCGCCAGCAACGAGCCGACCATCCACGGCAGCGGCCAGCCGATCTGACTGGCAAGGTAGCCGCCCAGCGCGCCGACCAGCGGCGTACCCCACCAGGCGTTGAAGGGTGTTCGATCAGACATCGGCAAGCGCGCGTCGGGCGACCGAGCGCTTGCGCCAGATCCGTACAATCGGCACCAGTAACATCACCGCGATCAACCCCCATACACCCAGGGTGATTCCACTGGACCAGAGAATCTCCAGCGAACCGTTGGAAATCGACAAGGCACGGCGCAGGTTCTGTTCCATCAGGCCGCCGAGGATGAAGCCCAGCAGTACCGGTGACAGCGGGAAGTCCAGTTTGCGCAGGATGTAGCCGAAGATGCCGATGCCGATCATCAGGAACAGATCGAAGGTGGTTGCATGCACCGCGAACACGCCAATCGCGGTAATGATCGCGATCATCGGCACCAGTGCCCAATTCGGCACGGCGAGGATGCGGGTGAAGATGCGGATCATCGGGATGTTGAGGATCACCAGCATGATGTTGGCGATGAACAACGACGCGATCAGGCCCCAGACGATGTCCGGTTGCTGTTGAAACAGCAGCGGCCCCGGCGTGATGTTGTACAGCGAGAGCGCGCCGATCATTACCGCCGTGGTGCCCGAACCCGGCACGCCGAGGGTCAGCATGGGCACCAGCGCGCCACAGGCTTCGGCGCCGATGGCGGTTTCCGGGGCGGCGAGGCCACGCTTGTCGCCCTGGCCGAATTTTCCGCTCGGGCCGGCGATGCGTTTTTCGGTCATGTACGCCACGGCGCTGGCCAGTGTCGCGCCGGCACCGGGCAGCACGCCCATGATGAAACCGAGCACACCGCAGCGCATGTTCACCCAGAACACCGACGCGGCCTCCTTGAAGTTGAACATCATGCGGCCCGTGGCTTTGAACGCTTCCTGGCCGCGGTGGGTTTTTTCCAGCAGCAACAGGATTTCACTGATGGAAAACAGCCCCAGCACCAGCACGACAAACTGAATGCCGTCGGTGAGGTGAATGTTGTCCCCGGTGAAACGGTACACGCCGCTGTTGGCGTCGATGCCGACGGTGGACAGGAACAGACCGATCAACGCTGCAATAAAGGTCTTCAGCGGTCGATCCCCGGCCATGCCGCCGAGGCAGACAATTGCGAACACCATCAGCACGAAGTATTCCGCGGGGCCGAAGGCAATCGCCCATTTCGCCAGGATCGGCGCAAAGATCACCATCCCGCAGGTGGCGATAAACGCGCCGATGAACGAACTCCACGCCGACAGCGACAACGCCACGCCAGCCATGCCCTGACGCGCCATCGGGTAGCCATCGAGCGTGGTCATCACGGTGGAGGCTTCGCCGGGGATGTTCAGCAGAATCGAGCTGATGCGGCCGCCGTATTCGCAACCCAGATAGACTGCCGCCAGCAGAATAAGCGCCGACTCCGGTGGCAGGCCGAGCGCGAAGGCAATCGGGATCAACAGCGCCACCCCGTTGATCGGCCCCAGCCCCGGCAACAAGCCGACAACGGTGCCGATCAGCGTGCCGCACAGCGCGGTGACCAGGTTGTAAGGGGTGAGGGCGACGCCGAAGCCGTGACTCAAATAACCAAGCGTATCCATTTCAGTTCTCCAGTACGTCGAGCAGGCCCAACGGCAGCGGCACGTCCATGACTTTGTCGAACAGCAGGTACAGCCCGATACTCATCAGGCTGATAATCACCACGCTCGGCAACCAGCGTCCGCCGTACAGGCGCGCCATCGGAATGCCGATCAGCATGCTGCTGAGGATGAAACCCAGGGGTTCGAACAAACCGGCAAAGATCAGCAGTAACACGATACACAGGCCGATCTTGGTCAGCGTTTCGCGATCCATCGGCGGATCTTCATCGGTGTGCTTGATCGGCGAGGGGCGGTACACCATGTACACCAGCCCCAACCCCATCAGCCCCAGCATCAACAGAGGGAAAGCTCGTGGGCCGATGGGCTCGTAAGAAAAGGGTGCCTGGTAGGGCCACGCCATCAGCACCAGGCTGAGACAGGCCAGCAACAGCACTGAAGCAAAAATACGTTGTAAGAGCATGGAAAACTCCTGGGCGGCGGCCTCGGGAAACGAGGCCGCCGCCGCTAGACAGGGGCGATCACTGGATCAGGCCGAACTCTTTGGCCAGCACTTTGTAGTCCGCGACCTGCTTCTTCACGTAGGTGTCCAGCTCCGGGCCGGTCATGGCGAACGGGAACAGTTCCCGCTGATCGCGCAGCTTGGCGAAGTCTTCAGACGCCAGCAGCTTGTCGAAGGCGTTTTTCCACCAGGCGTAGTCTTCATCACTGACCTTTGGCCCGAGGTAGAACCCGCGAACCACTGGCCAGACGATGTCGTAGCCTTGCTCTTTGGCCGTCGGGATGTCTTTCATTTCCGGCTCGTCCAGACGTTTGTCGGAGAACACCGCCAGCAGGCGCATGTCGCCGCTCTGGATGTGCGGCATGGAGTCGGAGATGTCGGTGCTGCCGACCTGGATGTGGCCGCCGAGCAGGGCGGTGGCAATTTCACCGCCGCCTTCGAGGGCGACGTAACGCAGGTCGCGCGGGTTGATCCCGGCAGCCTTGGCGATGAGTGCGGTTTGCATCCAGTCCTGGCTGCCGACCGTGCCGCCGGAACCGATCACCACTTTGCTCGGGTCTTTCTTCAACGCTTGAACGAGGTCGTCCAGGGTTTTGTAAGGCGAATCGCTTTTCACCGCGATGGCGCCGTAGCTGGTGCCGACCGCTGCCAGCCAACGCACGTTGGTTTCATCGAAACGACCGAACTTGCCCTGCGCCAGGTTCAGCAGCGAACCGCTGGACCACGCCACCAGCGTGCCGGCGTCGGCCGGGCGCTGGGCGACCACCGCGTTGTACGCCACCGCGCCGACACCGCCGGGCATGTAGGTCACGCGCATCGGTTTGCTCAGCAACTTTTCGTTCACCAGCGCGCTTTGCGCCAGTTTGCAGGTCAGGTCGAAACCGCCGCCGGGGGAGGCCGGGGCGATGCATTCCGGGCGTTTGGGCTCAGCCAGCAATTGGCCGGCGAACAGCATGCAGCTGGCGGCGAGGGCGAAACGGCGCAGTGATCGATTCATGGTTGTCTCCACAGGAGTTGTTGTTTTTGGGGATGTTTCAGGTGCGGCGGTTTCGCGTCGTGCAACCGGCAGCGGCGCTGGCGAGCGTAAGCGATGGGAATCGAGAGAAAGGGGCGGTCAGACAGGCCTGGAGCTGTGTACGCAACATGGTGCAGTACCTCGGTTTATTGTTCTTATTGTCGAAAACGCATCAAGGCATTTTTCGGGAGCTACATTTCAAAGCACGGGTTGATGGCTCGCAGTCGAAACCATCCGTGGAGCGACTCTAACGGTCGAACCTTTCACTAACCTTTCAGCGGACTTTCACGGTTTTCGGGCTTCACAGCGGCGGATGCGGCTGTAAACTCCGCGCCAAAGAATGGCGTCGACCATCCCTGAATGAGGAAAAGATCCATGCGTGTTCTGCTCGTCGAAGACCATTTGCAGCTGGCCGAAAGTGTCGCTCAGGCGCTCAAGAGCACCGGCTTGACGGTGGACGTGCTGCACGATGGCGTGGCGGCCGACCTGGCCTTGAGCAGCGAGGAATACGCGATGGCGATTCTCGATGTCGGCCTGCCGCGCATGGATGGCTTTGAAGTGCTGGCGCGTTTGCGTGCCCGGGGCAAGAACCTGCCGGTGTTGATGCTGACCGCTCGCAGCGACGTCAAGGATCGGGTGCACGGCCTGAACCTCGGCGCGGACGATTACCTGGCCAAACCGTTCGAGCTGACGGAGCTTGAGGCGCGGGTCAAAGCCTTGCTGCGCCGCAGTGTGCTTGGCGGCGAGCGCCAGCAGACGTGCGGCGTGCTGGCTTACGATCTGGACACCCGGCGCTTCACCCTCGGCGAAGAACTGCTGACCCTGACCTCCCGTGAACAGGCGGTTCTTGAAGCGTTGATCGCCCGTCCCGGCCGGGTGATGAGCAAGGAGCAACTGGCCTCGCAAGTGTTTGGCCTGGACGAGGAGGCCAGCCCGGACGCCATCGAAATCTACGTCCATCGCTTGCGCAAGAAACTCGACGGCCAGCCTGTTGCCATCGTGACCTTTCGCGGTCTCGGCTATTTGTTGGAAAGCCGCGATGCATAAGCCCAGCAGCCTGCGCTGGCGGTTGCTGTGGAACCTCGCGCTGTTGCTGATCGTGTTGATGCTCGCCAGTGGCTTGAGCGCTTACTGGAACGGTCGCGAAGCCGCTGATACCGCGTATGACCGGACTTTGCTGGCGTCGGCGCGAACCATCGCCGCCGGTGTGTCCCAGCGCGATGGCAGCCTCAGCGCCGATGTGCCTTACGTGGCCCTCGACACCTTCGCCTACGACAGCGCGGGGCGGATTTTTTACCTGGTCAACGACATCAATCAAAAGCTGATCTCGGGTTACGAGAACCTGCCGCCACCGCCACCGGGTACGCCGCGCACCGATGACTACCCGGCGCTGGCGCGTTTCTATAACGCCACTTACCGCGGGCAAAACGTGCGTGTGGTGAGCCTGCTCAAACCCGTCAGCGAACCGAACATGAACGGCATGGCGGAAATTCGTGTGGCGGAGACCGACGAGGCACGGGTCGCCATGGCCCGCAGCCTGGCGGCGGACACCTTACTGCGCTTGGGCATGCTGGCGATTGGTGCGTTGCTGATGGTGTGGTTCGCGGTGAGCGCGGCGTTGCGTCCGCTGGAGCGCCTGCGCACGGCGGTGGAAGAGCGCCAGTCCGATGACTTGCGGCCGTTGCCGTTGGTGGAAGTGCAGCATGAGTTGTGGCCGCTGGTGCGCGCGCTCAATCACTTTACCGAGCGTCTGCGCGGGCAGTTCGAGCGGCAGGCGCAGTTCATCGCCGATGCGGCCCATGAGTTGCGCACGCCGCTGGCGGCGATCAAGGCGCGACTCGAACTGGGGCTTCGTTCAGACGAACCGCAAATCTGGCACAGCACCCTGGAAACGGCGGCTCAGGGCACCGATCGCCTGACCCATCTGGCCAACCAACTGCTCTCGCTGGCGCGGGTTGAAAACGGTGCGCGGGCGATTGCCGAGGGCGGTGCCCAGTTGCTGGATTTGAGTCAGCTGGCCCGTGAACTGGGCATGGCGATGGCGCCGCTGGCCCATGCACGGGGCGTGGCACTGGCGTTGGAAGCGGACGAGCCGGTGTGGCTGCGCGGTGAGCCGACCCTGTTGAATGAATTGCTGAGCAACCTGGTGGATAACGCGTTGGCCCATACACCCCCCGGTGGCAATGTGATTTTGCGGGTCACGGCGCCGGCGGTGCTGGAGGTCGAGGACGATGGACCGGGAATTCCCATTGATGAACGGGATCGGGTGTTCGAGCGTTTTTATCGGCGTAATCAGCAGGTGGCCGGATCGGGGTTGGGGTTGGCGATCGTCGGCGAAATCTGCCGCGCACATTTGGCCCAGATCAGCCTGCACGATGGTGCATCGGCGGGGTTGAAGGTTCGGGTGAGTTTTATTGCGGGGGAGTGAGGTGACCGGTTGTGAACCTGCGCGAGCAGGCAACCCGGTTTCGATCAGTAAAACATTGAGCGCGAATCTTCCAGGTCCTTGCACATGGCCTTGTGCTGCAGGTCAATTCCCAGCTTCTGGAACGACGGCACGCTGAGCAGATCAATCCGTCCCAGCGGGTGGTCGGTGCCCTGATGGCAATAGAGGCTGGCCACTTGCACCAGATCGACATAATCAATCCGGTCGGACTGCCGCTTGAAGTCCAGGTATTGCCCCGGCACCTTCACCAGCTTCTCCGGGAAGTCCCAGACCCTGAGCAACTTGTCGCCCAGCAGCGGATGAATGCGATCAATCACGTGATTCAGGCTGATCGGGTCGGACAGCAATTCATTGTGATCTTCGGCATAGGTCAGAATCGGTAGCACGCCGATCTGATGCACCAGCCCGCCCAGTGCCGCCTGGTCGGGTTTGAGTTGGGAGTAACTGCGGCACAGTGCATAACTGACGCCGGCGATTTCCAGGCTTTTGCGCCAGACATCGCGCATTTTCTGTCCCACCACGTCGGAGCGTGCATGGAAGATCTGCTCCATCACCAGGCCAATGGCCAGATTGCTGCTGTAATTGACGCCCAGGCGAGTGATTGCGGTGTGCAGGTCAGTGACTTCCTGCGTTGCGCGCAGTAACGGGCTGTTGACGACTTTGATCAGGCGCGCCGAGAGCGCGGTGTCGCGACCGATCACTTTGCTCAGGGTGCTGACACTGACTTCCGGATCTTCAGCGGCCTTGCGAATCTGCATGGCCACTTCCGGTAATGTTGGCAGGACCAGGTCATCGTTATCGATGGCCTCAACCAAATCCTGTTGGACCTTATCCGCCAGATCGCTCATTTCTGTTCTCTAGGGTGTTGCAAAAAAAGCTGCTGTTAACGCTGGATTTCTTGATCGCGATCCAGCGTGTAAGGCAGGTCGAGCATATGCAGGGCCGGGCCTTCGAGGGCGCCCAGATGGATGTCGCCACCTTCTGCTGCTTCGGCTTGCAACACGGCCAGGAGTTCAATGTCTGGCCCCGCGTTGGCAGCCAGAACGACTTCGCCGATTGAACTGCCGTGGCTTGGGGAAAACAGCGGCGTGCCCGGTTCAGGTGTTTCGCTGGCCTCCAGCGTCAAGCGGTACAGACGCCGCTTGAGTTTGCCCAGGTACTGCATCCGCGCGACGATTTCCTGGCCGGTGTAGCAACCTTTCTTGAAACTCACACCGCCGACCGCTTGCAAATTGAGCATTTGCGGGATGAACAACTCGCGGGTACCTGGCATGACCTGGCCGATCCCTGCGCGGATCTGCCCCAGCAGCCATTGATTCAGGTCGCCCTCAGCCAACATGGCCGACAGCTTGCGCTTGAGGGTGTCGGCCTGATCGGCGGCAGCCCACAATTCAGCGCGAGCGGGTGAGACACGAATGGCGATCAGATTTTCATTGCGCACAACACTGTCGGTGTCGGCCGGCAGCTCCAGGCCGAGGCTGGTCAGCGCGGCATCGCCATGTTCCAGGCCGAAGCGGACCCAGGCGGCGCTTTCATCGGTGAGTCTGGATTTGGAGAACACCGCGTACTTTTTCAGGTCCGCCAATTGCGGTTCCAGGAGTTCGGTGGCCATCGCCAGCAGCACGCCGTCACCTTGCAGCAAAATACGAAAGCTCGATTGCATCCGGCCTTTCTGCGTGCAGCGGGCGCCAAGGCTGGCCTGGGTGTCGCTGAGGTAGTTGAGGTTGCAGGTCAATTGGCCTTGCAGGAATTTGCCGGCGTCCGCGCCGCGGACGGCGAGAACGCCTTCGTGTGACAGGGTGCAGAAAAAAGCGGAATCGGCCATGGGTCATCGCAGGGTAAAGAGTCTGGGGGACATCATAAGGGGGCGCCCATGAAATGGGTAGTTCACAAAAGGCTGGCATGGCCGACCAAAGCCGACTGTGCGAGGCCGCACAGGGCTGTATACTTGCCGCCTATTTGAGGAGCGCTCCATGGTCGAAGATGTTGAACTGAATCGCCTCTACTGGCACAGCCGCCGGGGCATGCTCGAGCTGGACGTGTTGCTGGTGCCGTTCGTGAAAGAGGTCTACCCGCACCTCAACGATGTCGACCGCGATTGCTACCGCAAGCTGCTCGAGTGCGAAGATCAGGACATGTTCGGCTGGTTCATGGAGCGCGCCGAATCGGAAGATCCTGAGCTTCAGCGCATGGTTCGCATGATCCTGGATCGTGTCCAGCCCAAGTAATACGTTCGAATGCCGCTGGCATGCCTCGCGGCAGTTGCTGGCGGCGTATCTTCTGGCCCAGCTGTTCGCGCTGGGTTCGCTGCTTCTTCTTTCTATACCGCTCTGGGCCAGCCTGCTCGGCGCTTCTTGCTGCCTGGCTCATGGTTTCTGGCTGCTGCCGCGCCAGATCTTGCTGAGCCATCCTCAGGCATTTCGCGGCTTGCGGCGCGATGCCCAGGGATGGCAGTTGTGGAATCAGGCTCGGGGCTGGCAACCGGTGCAACTGCGGCCGGACAGTCTGGCGCTGCCGTTGATTGTGGTGGTGCGGTTTCGATTGCGCGGCGAGCGGCGGGTCAGATCGATTTGTGTACCCCGGGACTCGCAGGCGGCTGATCTGCACCGGCGCCTGCGGGTTCGGCTCGCGTTCAGTCGGCGTAGGTGGGCGGCACCAGAATAGTGTCCAGCGCGACCGGCAGCAGGTCCGGGTAGTCGAGCGTGTAATGCAGGCCGCGACTTTCCTTGCGCTCCATGGCTGACTGAATCATCAGCTCCGCCACTTGTGCCAGGTTGCGCAGCTCGATCAAGTCCCGGCTGACCTTATAGTTGCTGTAGAACTCGTCGATCTCATCCAGCAGCAACCGCACGCGATGCTGCGCCCGCTGCAAGCGTTTGTTGGTGCGCACGATGCCGACGTAGTCCCACATGAATCGGCGCAGTTCATCCCAGTTGTGCGCAATGATCACGTCTTCGTCGGAGTCGGTGACCTGGCTGGCGTCCCAGACGGGCAGGGCGATCGGAATCGAAACCTGTGGCAATTGGCGAAGAATGTCCGCCGCCGCCGAGCGGGCGTAGACAAAACACTCCAGCAACGAGTTGCTGGCCATGCGGTTGGCGCCGTGCAGGCCGGTAAAACTGGTTTCGCCAATGGCATACAGCCCCGGCACGTCGGTGCGCCCGTGCTGATCGACCATTACGCCGCCGCAGGTGTAGTGCGCGGCCGGCACCACCGGGATCGGTTGTTTGGTGATGTCGATGGAAAACTCGAGGCACCGCTCATAAACCGTCGGGAAGTGAGTCTTGATGAACGCTTCCGGCTTGTGGCTGATGTCCAGGTAGACACAGTCGACACCCAGACGCTTCATCTCGTGGTCGATGGCGCGGGCGACGATGTCCCGTGGCGCCAATTCGGCACGCGGGTCAAAACGCTGCATGAACCGCTCGCCGTTTGGCAGTTTCAGGTGCGCACCTTCGCCACGCAGGGCTTCGGTTATCAGGAAACTCTTGGCTTGCGGATGGTACAGGCACGTCGGGTGGAACTGGTTGAACTCAAGATTCGCGACTCGGCAACCTGATCGCCAGGCCATGGCGATGCCATCGCCGCAAGCGCCGTCGGGATTGCTGGTATAGAGGTACACCTTGGCTGCGCCGCCCGAGGCAAGAATCACGAAACGAGCGCCGTAGGTATCGACTTCACCGGTATTGCGATTGAGTACGTAGGCGCCGAGGCAGCGCTCACCTTCAAGGCCCAGGCGCTTTTCGGTGATCAGATCCACCGCGACGCGCTGTTCCAGCAGCTCGACGTTGGGCCGTTGCTTGGCTTGGGCCAGCAACGTCTTGAAGATCGCCGCGCCAGTAGCATCGGCGGCGTGAATGATGCGTCGATGGCTGTGACCGCCTTCACGGGTCAGGTGGAACTCGAATCCGCCGTCTTCGGTGCCGGACTGCTCATCGCGGGTGAACGGCACGCCTTGGTCGATCAGCCACTGAATGGCTTCTTTGCTGTGCTCGACGGTGAAGCGCACGGCGTCTTCGTGACAGAGGCCGCCGCCGGCGTTCAGCGTATCGTCGACGTGGGATTCGACAGTGTCGGTATCATCCAGAACGGCAGCAACGCCGCCCTGCGCCCAAAACGTCGAGCCGTTGGCGAGGTCGCCTTTGCTCAGCACCGCAATGCGCAAATGCCCCGGCAAGGTCAGCGCCAGGCTTAAACCGGCAGCGCCGCTGCCAATCACCAGAACATCGTGTTGAAACTGTTGGCTCATTTCAGGATTCCGCTCAAAGCGACCCGGGTCGGGGTTGGCGCAAGACTCCTGGACCTGCGAGTCAAGGCAGCCACACAGCCCACTAGTATATAGAGGGGGGGAGCGGCACAATACCCGAGCGCATATGGCATTGTGAAACTACTGTGACGGAAAAAACGCGACGCTTCGTCGGATGGTTTTTTGACCGAATCGACGACAAGTCGACTGTATCGTGGATTTAACAGTCTTTTTCCGTTCAGGGTTGCACAATGTCGGTTGCTCCCGTCTATAAATATTTGGAACTTTTGCCAAAGGCCCAAGATCAATAGACGGTGCCTGAAAAGAAGGACAGTGTCGGCTTCAGTGCGGGATCTGCGATTGGATCCTTGCTAGCGAATTCGATGACAAGATTATTCGCGCAGCCGGGTTGAGCCGAGCTGCGCTTTTCGTGCGTGCCAAATCAGAGCCCGCAGGAAACTTGCTTGGAGGGGGAGAACTTTTGCGAAAAGCCCGAGTCTATGTTTGCAAGTCTGGTCGTTTAGTTATGCAAGCCTCCTCTGAGCTTATCGAGGAGTGTTCATGCTAACCCAGGAAGAGGATCAGCAGCTGGTCGAGCGCGTTCAACGCGGTGACAAGCGAGCATTTGATCTGCTAGTGCTGAAATATCAGCACAAAATTCTCGGGTTGATCGTGCGTTTCGTGCACGACACCCATGAAGCCCAGGATGTGGCACAGGAAGCCTTTATCAAGGCGTACCGTGCTCTAGGAAACTTTCGCGGAGACAGCGCGTTTTATACGTGGCTTTACCGCATCGCCATTAACACGGCGAAAAACTATCTGGTTTCACGCGGCCGTCGGCCGCCGGATAGCGATGTCAGTTCCGAGGACGCAGAGTTCTACGATGGCGATCATGGCCTCAAGGATCTCGAGTCGCCAGAACGTGCACTGCTGCGGGATGAGATCGAAGGCACCGTCCATCGAACCATTCAGCAACTTCCAGAAGATTTGCGTACGGCTTTAACTTTACGTGAATTCGATGGTCTGAGTTACGAGGACATTGCGGCAGTCATGCAATGTCCGGTGGGTACCGTGCGCTCCCGGATTTTCCGCGCTCGGGAAGCCATCGATAAAGCCCTGCAGCCGTTGTTGCAGGAAAACTGAGACAGCGGCGACAGCCAAGAGAGGAACGCCATGAGTCGTGAAGCCCTGCAGGAATCGCTGTCCGCAGTGATGGATAACGAAGCGGACGAACTGGAATTGCGTCGGGTGTTAAACGCCTTTGACGATGTTGAAACCCGTGACACCTGGGCTCGTTATCAAATCGCTCGGGCAGTCATGCACAAGGATTTGCTGCTTCCACGTCTGGATATCGCTGCGGCAGTCTCTGCTGCTCTGGAAGACGAAACCGCACCGGCAAAAGCTTCTCGTGGTCCATGGCGCAGCCTGGGTCGTCTGGCCGTCGCTGCTTCGGTGACTGTTGCCGTACTGGCTGGTGTGCGTCTTTACAATCAGGACGAAATCGCCGGAGTTGAACTGGCACAGCAATCCACTCAGCCCGGTCTGGCCGTTCCTCAGGTCAAGGGTCCGGCTGTATTGGCAGGCTACAATGAGAGTTCAGATGCCACTGGCCCTATGGCCAACGGTGTATTGCAAGGTCAGCCAGGCTGGCACGATCAGCGTCTGCCAAGCTACTTGCGCCAACATGCTCAACAGGCTGCACTGAAAGGTACTGAGAGCGCTCTGCCTTACGCTCGCGCAGCCAGCCTGGAAAACCGTTAAGGAGGATCATGCGCGCCATACCTCTACTTTCGCTTCTGCTCGGTGGCTGGTTCATTGTTCCAGCCCATGCTGATGAGGCTCAGGACTGGTTGACCCGTCTTGGCCAGGCCGAGCAACAGCAGAGCTTTAACGGTACTTTTGTCTACGAGCGTAACGGTAGTTTTTCTACCCATAACATCTGGCATCGCGTCCAGGATGGAAAGGTCCGCGAGCGTTTACTCCAGCTCGACGGTTCCGCACAGGAAGTTGTGCGCATTGATGGGCATACTCAATGCGTCAGCGGCATTCTGATTGCAGGGCTTGGGGATTCACCCAACTCTGCCGCTCGTGCACTCGATCCACAAAAGCTGAAAAATTGGTATGACCTTGCCGTGATCGGCAAGTCGCGTGTGGCTGGACGTGAGGCGGTGATTGTTTCACTGACCCCACGTGATCAGCATCGTTATGGCTTTGAGCTTCATCTGGATAAAGAAACCGGCCTGCCTCTCAAATCATTGCTACTCAATGATAAAGGGCAGTTGCTGGAGCGTTTCCAGTTCACGCAACTGGATACGGCCGACGTGCCGACGGAGAAAGACCTTCAACCTGGCGCTGATTGCAAGGCGGTCACGCTTGACAGTGACAAGGCTTCCGC
>NZ_JBNNWE010000061.1:0-36711 GCF_050280905.1 Pseudomonas sp. NPDC086278 | reverse complement strand
ACCGGGGCGGATTCGCCGGTAATCGCCGCTTCGTTGACCGCCGCGATGCCTTCGATCACCTCGCCGTCGCTGGGGATCATTTCCCCGGCTTCGACGCGCACTACATCATCCTTACGCAGGCTGGTGGCGGGCACGACTTGAAAGGTGCCGTTCGACGTTTTGCGACGAGCACTCAAGCCCTCGCTGCCGGCCTTGAGGCTGTCAGCCCGCGCCTTGCCGCGACCTTCGGCCAAGGCTTCGGCGAAGTTGGCGAACAGCACGGTGAACCACAGCCACAGGGCGATTTGCGCGGCGACGAAAGTCGGTACCGCCGCATCGGGAATGAAGCACAACACAGTGGTCAGAATCGCGGTCAGTTCGACCACCAGCATCACCGGCGCACGCTGCAATTGCCGTGGGTCGAGTTTGACGAAGGCTTGCACCAGCGCCGGGCGCCACAGGGCCGAGATTGCGGTTTTCGGTTGTTCCGGCGCCTTGACGGCGGCCGGTTTGGTTGCGGGCATATTCATCATCAGCTCCTTAGAAGCCTAAGCTCAGATGTTCAGCGATTGGGCCCAACGCCAGGGTCGGCAGAAAGGTCAGGCCGCCCACCAGCAAAATGGTCACGGTCAGCAAGGTCACGAACAGCGGGCCGTGGGTCGGGAAGCTGTTCTGGCCGATCGGTGCGGTTTTCTTCATCGCCAGGCTGCCGGCCAACGCCAGAACCGGAAGGATGTAACCGAAGCGACCGATCAACATGCCAAGACCGAGCATCAGGTTGTGAAACGTGGTGTTGGCGCCGAAGCCGCCAAACGCCGAGCCGTTGTTGGCGCTGGCCGAGGTGTAGGCGTAGAGCAACTGACTGAAACCGTGCGCGCCGGGGTTGCTCACCGCCGCCACCGGGCCAGGCAGGCTGGCGGCAATCGCGCCCAGTACCAGCACGCCGACCGGCATCACCAGCAGCGTCACGACCAGCAATTGCACTTCCTTCGCTTGCAGCTTCTTGCCGAGGTATTCCGGGGTGCGACCGATCATCAGGCCGGCGAGGAACACCGCGATCAACACGTTGAGCAACATGCCGTAGAGCCCGGCGCCGACGCCGCCGAAGATCACTTCGCCGACCATCATGTTGACCAGCGCGACCATGCCGGTCAGCGGGTTAAGGCTGTCGTGCATGGCGTTGACCGAACCGTTGGACGCCGCCGTCGTCGTCACCGACCAGAGCACGGTGGCGGTGGTGCCGAAACGCGCTTCCTTGCCCTCCATCGGCGCGGTCTGTTCGACGGCGACGTTGTTCAGCGTCGGGTTCGGCTGATATTCAGCCCACAGCGAGGTCGCGCCGCCGATCAGGAACAGCGCGAACATGCAGGCCACAATCGCGCGGCTCTGACGCAGGTCTTTCACGTAGTGGCCGAAGGTGAACACCAGCGCGACCGGGATCAGGATGATCGACGCCATCTCGAACAGGTTGCTCCACGCCGTCGGGTTCTCGAACGGGTGCGCCGAGTTGACGCCGAAGAAACCACCGCCGTTGGTGCCCAGTTGCTTGATCGCAATCTGGCTGGCGGCCGGGCCGAGCGGGATCACCTGATCAACGCCCTGAATCGTCACTGCATTCACGTACTGCGCGAAGGTTTGCGGCACGCCCTGCCAGACCAGGTACAGCGCCAGCAGCAGGCACAGTGGCAGCAAGCCGTAGAGGGTGGCGCGGGTCATGTCGACCCAGAAGTTGCCCAAGGTCTTGGTCGACTTGCGACCGATACCACGGCACAGCGCCACCAATACCGCCAGGCCGGTGGCGGCGCTGACGAAGTTCTGCACGGTGAGGCCGACCATCTGGCTGAGGTAACTGAGCGATGCTTCGCCGCTGTAGGCCTGCCAGTTGGTGTTGGTCATGAAGCTGACGGCGGTGTTGAACGCCAGCGTCCACTCCTGACCCGGCAGGTGTTGCGGGTTGAGCGGCAGGTAATCCTGGAACATCAGGATCGCGAACAACAGGACGAAACCCGCAAGGTTGAAAGCGAGCAAGGCCAGGGTGTATTTCTGCCAGCTCTGTTCGGCCTGCGGATCGACGCCGGCCACTTTGTAACATCCGCGCTCGACCGGGCCGAGAATCGGAGTCAGCCAGGTGCGCTGCCCTTCCATCACCTTGTAGTAGAACCGCCCCAGAAACGGTGCCGGAATCAGCACCACCGCGAAGAAGGCGAGGATCAGCCAATAGTCATAACTGTGCATAGCCGCTCCTAGTTCCGGTCCGCGCGCAACAGCGCAACCAACAGATAAATGAACAGCCCCACTGCCAGTAGCAGTGACACTCCGTCCAGAACGCTCATGGAAGTTCTCCGTGTTACGGCGTATTGCCGCGTGTGCAGCCATTGTCGGCAGGGAGGCTGTAAAGGAACGAGACCGAGGGGGTTGGCAGGGCATAAAGAAAGCGTAAAGAGTGGGTTTATGGTGGCGTTACAGCGCAGGTTTGCTGTGTGCCGACAGGTCCTGGTGAGTTTCTTGATTGACTTCGTAAAAAATCGAATCGGATCAAACACCCTCTTGCACCACGTGCCTCCTGCCCACAAGCTATGCACACTCGCTTGACCGTCTTTCAGAAAAGGCTAACCAACATGCGTATTCTCATCACCGGTGGTGCCGGTTTCATTGGCTCAGCCCTGATTCGCCACTTGATTCGGCACACAGGGCATGACGTGCTCAACCTGGACAAACTGACCTACGCCGGCAATCTTGAATCGCTGACCAGCATTGCCACCGACACCCGCTACGAATTTGTACAAGCCGACATCGTCGATCAGGCCGCCGTGAGCGCGGTATTGAGCCGTTTCCAGCCGCAGGCAATCATGCACCTGGCCGCTGAATCCCACGTCGACCGTTCCATTGACGGTCCGTCGGATTTCATACAGACCAACATCGTCGGCACCTACAGCCTGCTTGAAGCGACTCGCGCCTACTGGCTAACGCTGGCCGAGACTGAAAAAAGCGCCTTCCGCTTCCATCACATCTCCACCGACGAGGTCTATGGCGACCTGCACGGCGTTGATGATCTGTTCACCGAAACCACGCCTTACGCGCCGAGCTCGCCCTATTCCGCCAGCAAAGCCGCGTCCGACCACCTGGTCCGAGCCTGGCAGCGCACCTATGGCCTGCCAGTGTTGTTGACCAATTGCTCGAACAACTACGGGCCGTTTCACTTCCCCGAAAAACTGATTCCGCTGGTGATCCTCAACGCCTTGGCCGGCAAGCCGCTGCCCGTGTATGGCAATGGCCAGCAAGTGCGCGACTGGCTATTCGTCGAAGACCACGCCCGGGCATTGCTCAAAGTCGTCACTGAAGGTGTGGTCGGCGAGACCTACAACATCGGCGGTCACAACGAACAGAAGAACATCGACGTGGTAAGGAGCATCTGCGAGCTGCTCGAGGAGTTGGCGCCGAACAAGCCACAAGGCGTTGCACGGTTCGCCGACCTGATCACCTTCGTCCAGGACCGTCCGGGCCACGACCTGCGTTATGCGATTGATGCCGGCAAGATCGAGCGCGAACTCGGCTGGATACCCGAAGAAACCTTCGAAAGCGGGCTGCGTAAAACCGTCCAGTGGTACCTGGACAATTTGCAATGGTGCCGCCGCGTTCAGGACGGCAGTTATCAAGGTGAGCGTCTGGGCGCCATCAACATCAAGGAGCTGCTCGCATGATGAAGGGAATCGTTTTGGCCGGTGGCTCGGGCACGCGCCTGCACCCGATCACGCTTGGCGTGTCCAAACAGCTGCTGCCGGTATACGACAAACCGATGATCTACTACCCGATCTCGGTGCTGATGCTGGCCGGGATCAAAGACATTTTGCTGATCTCCACGCCACAGGATCTGCCGCAGTACCGCAATCTGCTGGGCGACGGCAGCCAGTTCGGGGTCAATTTCAGCTACGCCGAACAACCGTCGCCGGACGGCCTGGCCCAGGCCTTTCTGATTGGCGAAGAATTTATCGGCGACGACCCGGTGTGCCTGATCCTCGGTGACAACATCTTCCACGGCCAGCACTTTGGCGACCAGTTGAAAAGCGCCGCGCAGCGCCCTGGCGGCGCCACCGTATTCGGCTACTGGGTCAAAGACCCGGAACGTTTTGGCGTGATTGATTTCGACAGCGAAGGTCGCGCCCTGTCGATTGAAGAAAAACCGAAAAAACCGAAATCCAGTTACGCAGTGACCGGCCTGTATTTCTACGACAACGACGTGATTGATATCGCCAAAGCGGTGAAGCCCTCAGCGCGCGGCGAACTGGAGATTACTGACGTCAACAATGCCTACCTCCAGCGTGGCGACTTGCAGGTCGAGCGGTTCGGTCGTGGTTTTGCCTGGCTTGATACCGGCACCCATGACAGCCTTCTTGAAGCCTCGCAGTACGTGCAGACCATCGAGCATCGGCAAGGACTGAAAGTCGCCTGCCTTGAAGAAATCGCCTACGAAAACGGCTGGATCAGCCGCGAGTTGTTGCTGGAACGCGCCAGCTATTTCGGCAAGACCGGATATGGCCAGTACCTCTTCATGCTTGCTGGTGAAACCCAATGAATGTGATTGAAAAACCTGTCTGCCCGGTGTGTTGATGCTCGCCCACAAAGTGTTCGGTGACGAACGCCGGGGTTGTCTACGACAGCATCAATGCCAAGGCTATTGAAGTAACGCACAAACCGTCGGCCAAGAACCTGGGCGGCAAACGATTGAAAGAGGCAGTTCTGTTCGCATGAAAATACTTATCAGCGGTGAGCACGGCCAGGTTTCACGGGAATTGCAACTGCGGTTGGCCACTGTCGGCGAGTTAGTGGTGCTGGGACGCGATCAGTTGAATCTGGCGCAACCGGAACAGATTCGCCAGCAAGTCCAGCGGGTTCGGCCCGACCTGATCATCAACGCCGCCGCTCATACCGCAGTCGATCAGGCAGAAAGTGAACCCGAACTGGCGTTTGCCATCAACGCTATCGGGCCTGGTGTCATGGCCGAAGAAGCATCGAAGCTGGGCATTCCGCTGATTCACTACTCCACCGACTACGTGTTTGACGGTCGCAAGAGCGCGCCTTACAACGAAGCCGATGCGACAAACCCGCTCAGTGTCTATGGTCAGAGCAAACTGGCTGGCGAACAGGCGATTACGCAGGTCCAGGGCCAACACCTGGTCCTGCGAACGAGCTGGGTTTACTCGACCCACGGCCGCAATTTCCTGCTAACCATGCAGCGCCTGCTGCAGGAAAAACCGGAAATGCGCATCGTCGCCGACCAGATCGGCGCCCCCACCTGGGCCGGTACGATCGCCAGCAGTACCGTAGCGCTAATAGAACGCTGGCAGGCAGGAGATGCCGGTGCCTGGGGCACTTATCACCTGACCGCTCAAGGTGAAACGTCCTGGTTCGGATTCGCTCAAGCGATTGGCGAGGCGTTGCGTGAACATGGAAAGTCGTGCTCAACCCTGCGGCCAATCCCGTCCATCGACTACCCGACACCGGCTGCCCGTCCGCTGAACTCGCGCCTGGATTGCAGCCGCCTGCAATGCGAATGGGGCGTCAGCCAAGCTGACTGGCAAACCGCATTTCGCGAGTGCATTGCCGGGCAAGCCTGACGAGGTCAGGCGTTTATTTATAAGTAAGCAGCGTGCGCGGGAAGACAGCACGACGGTCGACGGTGCGCCTAACCGGCGCACAAAACGCTGACATCCAGCGGCGAACATCCCCGATACGACGCCTTTTGTCGCTTTACGACTGCATTCACAACACTGGCACGACCACTGCACACACCCTCCCCCGAGCTTTCCAAACCGTTCAGGGAGCAAACGCATGAACACACAACTCAAACCCACGCTGGGCACCTTGCACCTGTGGGGCATTGCTGTCGGGCTGGTGATTTCCGGCGAATATTTTGGCTGGAGTTACGGCTGGGGCGTGGCGGGGACACTCGGTTTTCTGGTGACGTCCTTTATGGTCGCCACCATGTACACCTGCTTTATTTTCAGTTTCACCGAGCTGACCACCGCGATTCCCCATGCCGGCGGTCCCTTTGCCTACAGCCGCCGCGCGTTTGGCGAAAAAGGCGGATTGATCGCCGGCCTGGCGACGCTGATCGAATTCGTCTTCGCCCCGCCGGCGATTGCCTTGGCCATCGGCGCATACCTGAACGTGCAGTTTCCGGCACTGGACCCGAAACACGCTGCAGTCGGTGCCTACATTGTGTTCATGGGCCTGAACATCCTTGGCGTGAAACTGGCCGCCACCTTCGAGCTGATCGTCTGTGTTCTGGCCGTGGCCGAACTGCTGGTGTTCATGGGCGTGGTCGCCCCGGCGTTCAGCTTCAGTAACTTCGCATTGAATGGCTGGGCCGGTTCCGACGTGTTCGGCGCCCCGGCGATTGCCGGGATGTTCGCGGCAATCCCGTTTGCGATCTGGTTCTTCCTCGCCATCGAAGGCGCGGCCATGGCGGCCGAAGAAGCGAAAGACCCGAAACGCACGATTCCGAAGGCTTACATCAGCGGCATTCTGACCCTGGTGCTGCTTGCGATGGGCGTGATGTTCTTTGCCGGTGGCGTTGGCGACTGGCGCACCCTGTCGAACATCAACGACCCGCTGCCGCAAGCAATGAAAACAGTGGTCGGCGAAAGCTCGGGCTGGTTGCACATGCTGGTGTGGATCGGTCTGTTTGGGCTGGTGGCGAGTTTTCACGGGATCATCCTGGGTTACTCGCGTCAATTCTTCGCCCTCGCCCGGGCAGGTTATTTGCCGAAGTCCCTGGCCAAGTTGTCGCGTTTCCAGACCCCGCACCGGGCGATCATTGCCGGTGGCTTGATCGGTATCGCGGCGATCTACAGCGACGGCTTGATCAACCTCGGCGGCATGACGCTGACGGCTGCGATGATCACCATGGCCGTGTTCGGCGCCATCGTGATGTACATCATGAGCATGCTCAGCCTGTTCAAACTGCGTAAAACCGAGCCGAACCTGGAACGGACTTTCCGCGCGCCCTGCTATCCACTGGTGCCGATGATTGCGCTGGTGCTCGCGGTGGTGTGCCTGGTGGCGATGGCGTGGTTCAACACGTTGATCGGCTTGATCTTCCTCGGCTTCATGGCGGTCGGCTTCGTGTACTTCGTGCTCACGGCCCAATTGCGCGCGGATGCACCGGCCGATGCGATGTTGACCGGGCTGTAATCAGCGCAAGTGCTGCGCGGATATCAGGCATAGAATGGAACCACTGCGATTTTCCATCGCTCAAAGTGGTATGCACGATCGGCTGGCGAACTCCGCCAGCCGGCCTGCCCTCAAGGAGAGCCCTATGCCCTGGTATGCCTGGTTGATTCTGGTTGTTGCAATTGGCTCGATCGTTGGCGGTTTGATGATGCTGCGTGACACCGCCACCAAGGTCGACATGACCGAAGAGCAACGTAAACGCGTCGCCGAACGCAATGCGGAAATGGATGCCAAGGAAGCGCAGGACCGCTAGCGAAAAAACCCTGTCATTCCCACTGAATGACAGGGTTTTTTTTCGTTGCTACGGTTCCCAGTCGGCCTTGGCGATGTGCAGACCGTGCAGCCCTTTATAAGCGGCGCGCTCGGGCTGGCTCCAGCCTGTGAGCAATGAATCCTCCAAGCGATAAATCTCGACACCGAGCGGGCGACATACGCTGAGCGGGTCCTGCGCATCCGGTCCCCACATGGCCAGCGACAGATCGCCGCCCGGACACGTCGATAACGCACACAACAGGTCGATCTCGGCGAAAAACTCCAGGTAATCGCCCTTTTTTGCGGGGCAGGCTTTCATGAAGTACATGTCGTCGTGGTTCAGGCCCGTGCACTGGAAAATGTTCAGCACATCGTGCACATCGAACTCGGTCAGGCCATGGGGCAGCACGGCGCGGGTCAGGTTGGAGTGGCAGTGATGGTGGAAGTCTTCGCCGGTGAGCATTTTGTTCACATAAGGATCGCAGCGGGTACCGAGCAAATCGTGCAAGCGACCGCCATGTTCATCGATGCCATAACCGGCCAGGCTGTCATCGGTGATGGTCACCAACGGCCGCAAAAATGGCAGGTTTGACCAGAGTCGGTCATAAGTGCTGACATGCGCGCCCTGCAATTGCCGGGTCCGCGACGCCCACAGGCGTTCGCGCGGGTCGTTGGCATTCCAGACGTTGAAGTCACCCACTTGCGGGCCCACCGGCGTGGTTACGCGGAACACGTGCCCGGCCGGCACGTTCCAGGCGCGTCCGGTGCGGATCGGCACTTCGAACTGTTCAATCAGCGTGCGGCTCTCCTTTTTATCCCGAATCCGCTCGTAGAACGCTTTGTCCACCTGCAACGCAGAGCCTTTGCTGACCTGGTAGGCCGCTGGGTAGTCTTTGTACATGGCACGAATCCTCGATCTGTGACGGGAGAGTGACGCAAGTTGTGGCGACAGCTTAAGACCGAATCCGAAGTATCTGCATGCCTTTTAGAAGTAGAAGTACAGTCGCCATTCCATTTGCATTGGTTAAGATGGCGCATTGTTGCGGAGATTCGACATGCGTTATTCGCAGGACCATAAAGCCCAAACCCATCAACGCATCATCACGGAAGCTGCCGCGCGCTTTCGCCGCGACGGAATCAGCGCAACCGGCCTGCAACCGTTGATGAAAGCGCTGGGATTGACGCATGGTGGCTTTTATTCGCATTTCTCGTCCAAGGACGAACTGGTGGAAAAGGCGTTACAAGCCGCGGGCAAACAACTGGACGCGCATTGCGCGATGTTGTTCGCCGGAGAACGCCCTCTGGATGCCTTTATCGAGAGTTACCTGTCCGAGTGGCACCAGACCTCACCTCAGGAAGGTTGCCCACTGCCGACCATGTCCTCGGAACTGGGCCTGCGCGGGCAGCCCAGCCCGACCACCGACGCGGTGCTCAATGCCAGGCTTGAACAAGTAGAAGGCACATTGGAGGGGGCCGATGCGTCTGATCGCAGCATTGTCATCATGTCGACGTTGATCGGCGCATTGATGTTGTCGCGCAGTGTCGAGAACCCCGAGCTGGCCCAGCGGATTCTCGACGTCACTCGCCAACACCTCAAGCAATCAGCGGATTAATCCTGCCAGCGCTTGAACAGGACGCTGGCATTGACTCCACCGAAGCCGAAGCCGTTCGACAGTGCATATTCAATAGCCATCGGCCGCGCCTGACCATGAACAATGTCCACGCCTTGTGCGGCCGGATCCGGGTTTTCAAGATTGAGGGTGGGTGGCACGACCTGGTCGCGAATCGCCAACAGCGTGAAAATCGCCTCAATCCCGCCTGCCGCACCCAGCAAATGCCCGGTGGCCGACTTGGTCGACGTCACCGCAATCTTGTTGTCTGCCCCGAATAACGATTTGATTGCCGCCAACTCGCCAAGATCACCGACCGGCGTCGAGGTAGCGTGAGCATTGAGGTGCTGCACCTGATCCGCTGAAACGCCAGCCTGGGCGAGCGCCAGTGACATCGCCCGCCGAGCGCCGCTGCCATCTTCAGGCCCTGCGGTCAGATGATAGGCATCAGCGCTGGTGCCGTAACCGACCAGTTCGGCCAGCGGTTTTGCACCGCGTGCCAACGCATGTTCCAGTGACTCAATGACTAGAAGGCCGGCGCCCTCACCCATTACGAAACCGTCACGAGCGCTGTCGAAAGGACGCGAGGCCCGCTCGGGCGTTTCGTTGAAAGCGCTGGACAAGGCGCGAGCCGCCGCAAACCCGGCGAGACTGACACGATCAATCGCCGCCTCGGCGCCACCACAGACCACGATGTCGGCTTCGCCACTGCGAATCAATCTGGCCGCATCGCCAATCGCCTGAACACCCGCCGCACACGCCGTTACCGGTGCCCCCAAGGGACCTTTGAAACCATGCTGGATCGACACATGCCCGGCAGCAAGGTTGACCAGGAACGAAGGAATGGTGAACGGCGACAAACGGCGCGGACCGCGACTGTCCGTGGTACGCACGGCATCGGCGATGGCGCCGAAACCACCAATACCCGAGCCGATAATGGTTGCCGTTCGCTCCTGAGCGTTGGCGTCCTGCGCCTGCCAACCCGCTTGTTCAAGCGCCTGCCGGGCAGCCTCCATGGCAAACAGAATGAAGCGATCCATCTTCTTCTGTTCTTTGGGAGGCGTCGCGCGATCCGGATCGAAACCCGCTTCGGCGTCGTCCGTCAGATTTGGTACTACCCCGCCTACTTTCGCCGGCAGATCAGCAACCACCTCGTCAGGCAAATTTCTCAACCCTGAACGCCCGGTCAGCAGGCGCGCCCAGACCGCTTCAACACCACTACCCAACGGTGTTACCAGACCCATGCCCGTGACAACTATTCGACGATCGCTCATACCGCAAACACCTCAAGCCGATTAATGGCGCCTTACTTGTAACGCGCGGCGGCCTTGCTTCTGGAAAGATTCGGGGCCATCACCAGGCGAGCTTTTACAAAGTCGTCCCACTCGGATGCATTAGGCAACGATGGAATGGTGATCAGTTCGCCCTGATCGAGACCTGACAATGCGGCGTCGACCATTTCCCCGGCGTCCATGACCATGTCTTCCGGGATCTGGCTCGCATCGATACCCGAGCGTTCCCAGATCTCGGTGCGTGTGACGCCGGGCAACACGGCTTGAACCTTGACGCCGGTGCCGTCAAGTTCCGCGTTCAGGGACTGGGTCAGGCTCAGCACGTACGCCTTGCTCGCGCTGTATGTCGCGTTGAAGCGCTCAGGAAACAACGCCACCACGGATGCGATGTTGATAATCGAGCCCCGCCCTGCCTTGGCGAAACTGGCGGCAGCGGCAGAGGCTAAACGGGTAACGGTGGTCACGTTGAGTTGAATCAGCTTTTCAAGTCGATCCATGTCGGAATTCGCCAGTAGCCCATCGGCCGCAACCCCCGCGTTGTTGAGCAGCAAGCTGATACTCGAGTCACTGCGCAGCCGCTGTTCAATTTTCAGGACATCGTCTTTTTGTGTCAGATCAGCCTTGAGCACTTCGACCTGGACACCATGCTCGGCGCGCAACCGGCTTGCTGCCGCTTCGAGCCGTTCTTCGTCGCGAGCGACCAGCAACAAATCAAAACCGCGCGCCGCTAACCGCTCAGCGTAAATCGCACCGATTCCGGAAGAGGCACCGGTGACGAGGGCCGTACCTTGGGAGTGAGGGGAAGTCATAATTGCGCTCCAGGGAGATATTTGAGGGATGCGAGCGTCTGGATGTCAGTACGCTTCAGTGGGTGACCGAATTAATTATAGGCATAATCTAAGCGCAATATGATAGCCATAATTTTTCACTGGCCGATGAAAGGCCAACCGCAGCGATTGCCCGCAGAATGCAAAAAGGCCGGTCAATGACCGGCCTCTGGCGTTGAGCTACAAGCTTAGTTCACCTCAAGCTTTTCGCGGTTTTTGTCGAGAATCGCTTTGCCAATCCCTTTGACTTCGAGCAATTCGTCTACAGACGAAAACGGCCCATTACTCTCACGATAAGCAACAATCGCCTTGGCTTTCGCTTCGCCGATACCCGCCAGTTCGCGCTGCAGTGTCGGCGCATCAGCTTTATTGATATCGACCTTGCCCGCCTGTGGCTTTGGCGAAGCTTCCATGACCACCGGTGCGCTGCCAGCCTCAGGTTTCGCCGCAGGCGCGGCGATTGCAGCGATAGAAGCGCTGGTCAACAGGGCAAAAACAAGGGAATAGAAATAGCCAGTACGCATAAGTGAAGCTCCATAACATCAATTGAGAAAGCAGCTTTTCCGAAGCTGCCCTCCAAACTTAGGTCATGGTTGGTGCTTGTCAAAAATGTGTCTGTTGCAGGATGTGAAACAATCAGGGTTCGAGTCGGCGTTGCTGGTAGATCCAGTCGACGATGTCACCGTCGGGGGTGTAGCCACTAACGGTTTCGCGCAGGAGTTGGCGGACGCGGGAGTAGTCGTCCTGTTCAACGGCCATGAGCAAGTCTGCCAAGCGCCCTTTGAGAACGTCCCAAGGGAGGTGATCTTCGTTGGCACTCATGATCATCGGGTGCTGAGTAGCCGAGACGTTATCGCCGATCAGCAACTCTTCATAAAGCTTCTCACCTGGGCGCAGGCCGGTGAATTCTATGGAAATATCACCTTGCAGATTTTTCTCCGAACGGATGCTCAAACCCGACAAGTGGATCATCTTCTCTGCCAGTTCGAAAATTTTCACCGGCTCTCCCATGTCCAAGACGAACACATCACCACCCTGCCCCATGGAGCCAGCCTGGATGACCAATTGCGCGGCTTCGGGAATGGTCATGAAGTAACGAGTGATCTTCGGATGGGTAACCGTCAACGGACCGCCGGTCTTGATCTGGCGGTGGAACAGCGGGATGACTGAACCCGACGAGCCCAGCACATTGCCGAAACGAACCATGGTGAAACGGGTTTTGTTAACGCGTGACACATTAGCCTTGTCGCCGAACAAGACGGGGGCAATTTCGCGACTCAGGGCTTGAAGTGTCAACTCGGCGAGACGTTTGGTGCTGCCCATTACATTGGTGGGGCGAACAGCCTTGTCAGTGGAGATCAGCACAAAGTTGGAAACACCCGATTGCAATGCCGCCTGGGCCGTATTGAGCGTCCCGATTACATTGTTCAACACGCCTTCGGCGATGTTGTGCTCCACCATCGGAACATGCTTGTAAGCAGCAGCGTGGTAAACGGTGTCCACGCGCCAGGTCTTCATGACATCGAGAAGTTTGTGCTGATGACGGATTGAACCAAGAATCGGCAACAACTTGATCGATGCCGACTCACGACTCCCCCGCTGTTCCAGTTCCGAAAGAATGCTGTAAAGGTTGAACTCGCTGTGTTCGAAGAGCAGAAGCGTGGTCGGTCTTAACGAGAAGATCTGACGGCAAAGCTCTGAACCAATCGAACCGCCAGCCCCGGTGACCATGACCGTTTTGCCTTTGATACAACGTTCGAGCAAATCAGGTTGCGCCGGCACCGCGTCACGTCCCAGCAGGTCCGCGATGTCGACTTCCTGAATATCCTCGACCTTCACTCGACCGCTGGCCAGATCAGTGAAGTTAGGCACGCTGCGCACATGCAGCGGGTAACCTTCCAGCAAATTGAGAATTTCCCGGCGCCTGGCTCGTGTCGAAGAGGGCAGCGCCAGCAGAATTTCCTGCGCACCGGTCACGTCGATCATCTGCTGGATATGCTTGGGCTTGTAGACCTGCAGCCCGGAAATAGAGCGGTCGGCAATGCTGGAATCGTCATCGATAAACGCGACCGGACGCATGACCCGGCCCATCCGCATGGCTGCCACCAACTGATTGCCCGCCACACCGGCACCGTAGATCGCCACTTTGGTCAAACCGTCATCGCGACTGGTGAAGGGGACATGCTGCGCAGCAGTGAACCAGTCACCCATGAAGTACTGACGCATGCAAAGACGCAGGCCGCCAATGATCACCAGGCTGAGCCACCAGTAGTTGAAAATAATGGAACGCGGGACGACAGCCTCGTGGTTGCTGTACCAGTAAACGACCAGCGCCAGGATCAACGATGAGAGGCTGACCGCCTTGATAATGGCGACCAGGGCATCGTTGCCGAAATATCGCATGACCGCACGGTACATGCCGAATCGGATAAACAGGGGAATCGCGACAACCGGAGCACAGACAAAAAGCCAGAAATGGACTTTGAAAGGATTGATCATCTCGTCAATCCCCAAACGCACGATAAACGCCATCCACAGCGCCATCCAAACGAGAATGATGTCTGTCAGCACCTGAATCAACCGCTTCTGTCGACGCGGCAGTGCCAGCAAAAACATGCGCAGTTTATCCATATACCCCTGTTCCAATCTGCCTACTCCCTTGCTTGACCCGGTAAAACCCATTGTACGTAGGTAGGGTGTGCCATCACAGAAAAAAAACGACGAGAGGAGGCGTCAGCGACAGTGTATCGGGCCCCGTTGTGGCGGACGGTCGATAGCCATTTTGAATTTTGACGACTTAGACAACCATCCCGCTACCTGTTCAAGGTAGCTCACGCGCAGCGCACATGACAGGAACGCTCTGCTTTGAAAGCGTAGGTCGGTGAGATTTCAAGTCGCTGACTTCAGCAGAAAAGGGTCTTTTGGTTGATGCGGGGGGGAATCGCAAATGGCTGGAAGGCTGCTCCTGTGCATTCATCCCTGGTATTCATGAACAACGCTGTCGAAATGCTCAATCAACTGACTCACCCGAGCAGGCAGGTGAAAATGGCTAAGAAAATATGCTCTTCCACTCTCTCCCATCATTTCAAGCCGATTACGGTCGCTTCCGTATAACTCCAGTACTGCCTCAGCCAACTGCAAAGGGTTTTCCGCCGCACAATCAAGCCCGGCTTTAGCGTCCGCCAGTACCTGCGCCGTCTGACCGTTGCAACTGGCAATAATAGGTTTGCCGGCAGCCAGATAGCTTTGAAACTTGCTGGGCACCGTTGCCGCCAGAATCGGGTCATCGCGCAGGGTCAGCAGCAAAACGGAAGAAGCGTCGTAAATGCTCGTAATTTCCTCCGGCGAAACACGCCCGAGCAACTCGATATTGGACAAATGCTGGTCATGGATCATGTTCGCAATCGTGTTTTCCATGCTTCCGCTGCCGACTACAAAAAAACGAATATTTTCGTAGGCCTGTAAAATTCTGGCGGCTTCAACAATCGTCGTACACGACTGGGCTATCCCGATATTTCCAGCAAAAACCACGGAGAAGTGGCTTGATATGCGGCTGAGCGCCCTCCCCCCCAGATCATTCGCTCCGGTTGACTCCGTAGCCGAGTTGGGGAAAAACTTTATTTTCCCCCGATTGTTGGACAGGCGCTGGACCGAGTCACGAAACCCTTCGGATTGAATCAATATTGAATCCGAAAAACGGTAAATGTATCGGACAACGTACTCTATGATTTTAAGGACGTGGCGATTGTTAACAAAGTCGGTGGCCTGCAAGGACTCAGGCCAAATATCCTGAACCCATAAAACAAGCGGGGCTCGCTTGAGCCAAGACACAAAAATCGCAGGCATTGCCTGAAGCAAGGGTGAAGGTGCGTAGACGAAGACCACATCAAATTTGCGCCCACGCAGTGCCCATGGCCCCAGCAAATAACCCGACGCGATGAACGACAGGTAATTAAGTATCAGTCCCTTGGCCGAGCTTTTTCCTCTGGAACGCAATGGGAGCCTGATTATCTCGACACCTTCGCGCTGCTCAATCTGAACACCCAGGGCGCGGTAACCTGAGAAGATCTCACCATCGGGGTAGTTCGGTTTGCCAGTCAGCACAGTGACGTCTGCACCTTGCCTGCATAACTCAGCAACCACTTGGTTGATATGAAAGTTCTCTGGCCAGAAATATTGTGTCCATACCAGCACTTTCATCGCAATACTTCTCCCAGAAACGCCTCAGGACCGTGCATCGGTTGAGGGCATTCAGCTATACCGAGATGGCGCTTGACCGCCCGGGCGATAGAGACGTGAGAATGAGGGTTGAAGGTCTCAACCGGTTTGACAACGTCTCGAACGTAATCAAGTTCGGCAGCGATAATAGGTATATTTCGCTCATTGGCTTCAATCAATGGTAATCCCAGTGACTCGGTTGTAGAGGGATATATCAACGCCGCCGATTGGTTATACAACGCTGAGACCTGATCTGGAGTGAGCTGCCCAAGGTTAGATACGTTTAGCTGCCACTGCAGCGTCAGTTGCTCAATCAGCGTGCAAAGCGATGATCCCGACGGCACCGTCAGTGCCAGACTCGGACGTATCCCTTGTTCCGCCAACAGACACCACGCTTCCAAGAGTTTATGGTGGTTTTTGTGATGGTCTGCACTGGCAATGTAAACAAAATCAAAACGACTACCCTTCGACATACTGGCGCTGTGACCCGAAACAACGAATGGGCAGATAACGACGACTGCCTCCGGCCCCAGATATGTCTTGGCTTGCATCGCCATGGAAGGTGTCTGGACGATAAATTTTTTTACCCTGCGGGACAGCGCCTTGACCAACAGCCTTTCCACGGACAAACGAACTCTCGTCCTGAAAGGGTAGTCTTGCAGCGTGTCGTTGGTCAGAAGAATCCTGTTCTGCAAAAAAACGGTCACCTCACCCTTCAAGGGCAATAACGGTACTAAACCGTGAAAGCACAGCACAACATCCTGATGCGAAACCCGGCACCAAAGGCGTAACTCAGCCGCCAGTCTAGAGAGGAGTGTCGGGCGGACAAAGCGTCTTTCTCCTCGAGTAGGTGGCAAATGCCCTTTTGCGCGAATATCCAGGTGCTCAAAATCAATGCTCAACTCAGGCGCAGAATACAGCGCCTGCAGAAGCGTCAGCCCTCCACCGACGTGTACATTGGGAGCATGTAAAAACAGCTTTTTCTTAATATTCAAGGAAACTAACGGCCTCGATGGAAAGTCAGCATGCGAGCGACAAATCGGCGTATAGCCTGTCTGGCTTGAGGTGAAAATAATGTACGGGCAAGTCGCCTTGCGATCCTGACGCTGGAAGCGACCAATTGTGCGCCAAGAACCCGGACGAAAGAAGCTCCATACTTTCGAGCCATACCTGCGCAATATTCCGCTGCGCCATAAAACCCTCGCTGCCAAAGCCCTGATGCCAGTCGCAGATAGCTGGCGCCGATCTCCGAAGGCGTATTTCCGGGTACCTCAGAAGGCTCAATCGCCTTCACAAACCCCAAGTAAAGATTTCCCGCTTCTTCGAAAGCCAGGTCGGCGATCTTGTGCGTATCCTGATGTGCGTGGCTTCGAGCCCCCACCAGCACCTTGGGAATGTGAACAAAGCGATGGTCAACCGCCATACGAAACCAAAGCTCGTAGTCCTGTGTCGTTCGTAAACGCTCGTTGAAAAATCCTGCGGCATCGAACGCTGATCGTGGAATCAATAGACTGCAACCGTGTAATGCGCTCTCGGTAGTGATCCAGTAGCGAAAGTGCTCAGGGTGCACGCCAAGCATAATTACCGGTGTAGCGTTCGCCACACGGTTATCGGTGAAAATAGAATAGTCGGAGTAAACGATGGTTCGTGGAATCCCGTACGCCGACAGGAATGCGATCTGGGTGGCGATCTTCTCTTTGAAGTAAAGATCGTCGTGGCTGAGCCAGGAGAAATACTCACCTGACATTTCCTGTATTGCCAGATTCAATGCAGATGCAACACCGCCGTTCTCTTTCGACAGATAACGAATCGCACCACCAAACGACTGAGCTACACGTTCTGTTGCACCACCGTCATTGCTGCCGTCATTGACGACGATAATCTCAATAGCTTCGTAGGTTTGGGCAAGAGCACTGTGTATTGCGTCAGCCAGAAAGTTAGCACCGTTATACACGGGTATAACAATCGTAACCAACGGTTCAAAACTACCAGACACAGGATTTGCCTCGTGGGGAAAACTCATAACTGTTACCACCCTGCCCCTGCCCGACATAAAAAATAGTGCACGCAGGATTCATTACTGCGAACTCGTCTTTTTAGAAAATTTCGCGTTACTATAAAACAGCGAAACGATCATGCCGGGAATGTTAACGATCAACATGCCCACTCGAAAACCGAGATAAATCGTTGCAAAAGGAGCAACACGAGCTGAGAGTTCAACGCAAACTCTAGAGAACACGGACTCACCCACTCCGAGCCCACCAGGTGTAATAGGGATAACAGAGAACAGGTTGCCAAAAACACCAGCCATCGCAGTAACCTGTGGGTTTGCAGAGAATGGAAATATAGACGCAATCATTACCATGCCGACAATGACGATACCTGTCGCCAACACTGACAGCCCCCAACAAACAATCAAGGTCGGCCATGCGCGAAAATATATAAGAATGGTAACGCCAAAAGGATGCAGGTAATGACGAACTTTGGCAGGAAAATAATCGATTACCGAAAAACGTAAAGCGAAAAACATGCCGAGCATCGCGAGCACTACGCCAGCGACGGAAATACAAACAAGCAACTTCAGTAAACTGATATATTTAAGTACATCGGCGCCAAGTGCAAGGTCAGACTTAAGAAAAAAGGTTAGCATCGCGGCGATGGAAACCAGGCCTATCATCGCGAAAACACGATCAGTTACGATGGACAGTAACGCAGTGGATCTCCCGTTTTCCAACAGCCGAAAAATTTGCACTCCCTTAACTGCATCCCCCCCAGCAGCCCCGGGCAGCCAAGTAGAAAAGAAACTACCTATCAACTGAAGGTTTATAACAACTCCCAGTGGGATCTTGTTGCCTGCGGCTCGCAGTAATAACCACCAACGCAACCCACTGATTAAAATTCCAAAAAAAAGACAGGCTAACGCAGGGATAAAAAAATTCAGGTTTTTGAAAACGACCGATATCGAACCAAAATCCAGCTGACCGCTACTCAGAAGAAAGGAAATCAACACAGCAGCCAGAGCTATTTTGACAAATAATAAAATGTGGCCTTTTTTTATACAGCCCATAAAATCCAGCACTCAATTTTGACATTATAAAAAACGCAAGCGGAAGATTTGAAATCTACTACGAGAACAAGCCCCATCCTAATCACCTGTCGGACTTTACGGCCGAGTATAGATAAACCGGCTAGGTTTTTCATCTACAAAGTGATTTCTTAACACCGAGCCGTCGCCTGAGACACTTCAGGGGCATCGTCGGACGCTCAACCGAACTACCCCTCCCCTGATCAGGAGGCGCTCAGTGTACCAGGCCCAATCGCCGATGAACGAGTGGATCAAGATGCTTGCGTCGCGCGATCAAAATCATTAGCAGCAACAATGTAGACAACGATGCAGCAATTGCCCACGGCAAAGTCCTTAGCTGATACTCCATTCGTATAATATATTTACCTGCGGGTACTACCACCCCTCTAAACGCTTTATTCACTTTTATGATAGGCACTTTTTTCCCATTCAATACAGCAGTCCAATTAGCATGCCAGTTATCCGTCAGCACCACCAAAGATTCTTGTTCAACCTCACCCGAAATAACCACCTCGGCATTTCTATAAATATCTATAGAAGCAGGGACAAGGTGTTTCTGGTAATCTTCCGGCAATACCGCCTCTTCTCTGTCACCCCCAGCCATTGCCCTGACTGAAAAAGCGCGAGGGGCCAAACTTCTATTTTCGATAACGACAGTCGCTAAATCTCTATAAACTTCATCAAACCCCAGACCCTTGAGTTTTTCCTGATAAGCCGTATAACTCGAAGGCAGCAACAAATACTTAACGCCTATGAAATCAATTGACTTCCAGTCAAACGAATTTCTCTCGGGCAAGTCTCGAATCGAAATCAACGACGGAAATGAACCAAGGGGTGCACCGGGATGAGCACCCAGCCTTTGACTACTTTCCAGGTCTATGGATGAATAGAAGAAATCCCTATACGCGGGCAGCCCACCCTGATTAAGAGTAGTCATCTCCTGAATATTAAAGGCCGAGCCGAGTTCAGGATATAAGCCACTTTGCCCGAAATTCAACGTACGATAAAGTCCTATGTGGTTTTTTACGTACTGGAGTGCCGGTGGCATATTACTGAAGAGGTCATTTCTTTGAAATCGAATCATTTTTCCCGAGGCCAACAGCTCGGCAAACATTACGACGATAACAATCAATAGCAACGAATATGCAACCTGTGTATTGACCCACCATTTGTGGACTACCAAAAGCACACCGATCAATATCACTAGCATTACAATAGACATCAGCGCACCTATTTTGTAATCCAGTCGAGGCGGCTGAAGGCCGAACATACAATAAATCTTGACCAGCGCACATATTCCGATAAACATCAACACAACGCTTGGCCACATTCTAAAATTTTTTAACTGTAGATTATTAACGCCAACACCAACCAGGACAACCATTGGAAACATAATGACTGGCCACCAATACTGACTACCAATATTCCCAATAATTGGTAACTTCGAGAAAACCACCTGAATCCATATAGGATCGAACAAACGGACTATTACAAATGCACAGCTTGCCTGGCATAACACGACTAACCATTTAAACTGTGAAAAACGTTTTGCAATCGAACACCCAGCAAGGCCAATCGCTATAACTCCGCTATGAAATACAGTGTTACCCGTGAAAGACAAGCCCGCGCCCTCGAATGAAACGGCGTTAGGCTCTGCCGCATTATAGGACTCGAAAAAATGCGAAGAAGAAAAGAAAGATGCTACTGCGTTCGGAAACCTGAGACTCGAAAAATTTCTTTTAGAATAATCCTCAAGAGTACCAATGCTTCTCAAATTTTCCATTAACGGAAAGTAAAGAGGGGCCAACAATAGAACAGCCGCAAACAAACTCATTCCAAGCATCAAGATCAATGTCAGACTAAGCTTTATCGAATATCGACCACTTTGAACATGACCAATCAAACACCCGCCAACAATAATCCCGATCGCGATGAGCGACGTGATTGTCGTCGGCATAAAAGTGCAGGAAAAAAATAGTGCAAACGCAAGGACAGCCATACTCCAGCGAAACACTGAAGCACGCTCAATAAACATTAAGGCAGTATAAATGCATACGGGCACATAAAAATAACTTTGGGTTACATTTGAACCAAGATTGGCTGTAATGTATCCATTCAAAAGATAAAATACACCGGCCGCTGTTGCCGCTGCGGGGGAGAGCCCCAGAATTTCCCGCACAATGCGGTAAGTGAAAAATACGCCAAAATACAGCGCCATCAGAATGACGACATTGAAGACCAGCGAACCTCCACCCAGGATCGCATTGACCAGAGTCATCGCTGAAAACTTCTGGTCAACCAGCGCTTCAGGCCCTAAAGCACCTGCCGCCGAATATGGATTCCAATAAGGAGACTCACCCGTTTTAATAGCGTGCGCCATGAATTCGATCATGGGTTCCGATTGATAAATGGCACCACCATTATCATTGTACCCAGCCCACCACCCTATCGAATTAGGAATAGGGTAAAACGGCCGCAGAGGAATTCCACTAACTGCCGCATTTACCTGATCCGTTAACCGCAGACTGGCATGATTAAATACCACATCAGGAAAAGCGGCCAATATCAGGACAAGCGCTATCGCACAAGCCTCAAGGACTCGCCGACTTATTGTTAATCGTTTTAATAACGAGGCGATTAAATTAGGCACCAGACGTCCAATACATTATCCGCACACACCATCAGAACCAATAAACAAGTTTGGTTTTATGCAAAAAGGCTCGAACCAGACAATATCCGAAACCAAACCCTTCCTTGCGAAAAATAAATTTTGATACCCCTCGCTCACGGACGCCTTGTGCGCCCGCGATATATTTGACCTCCCCGCCCATAAGAATGGATTTGAAAGTAATTTCCGGGCTGATACTAAATCTGTTTTGGCTGAGTCCTAACCCTAACGTCTCTCTTCTTCGAAACATCTTGAACGCGTAAGTCGAGTCGGGAATGTAATGACCCACCGCGATCCGCACTCCGATTCGGAAGAAGAACTGAAAAAATTTGTATTTGAAGGGAATAGTACCGTCATCACCCTCCTGGATATAACGGGAGCATTGGGCTAGTACGGCGCCCCCTTCCATCTCGCGGTAAAGCGCGGGAATCAGGTGAATAGGATCAACCGCATCCGCAGAGACGAAAATGCAGTAGCGGCCAATACCATGCGCCGCACCGTACCGAACAACAGCACCGTAGCCACGACGATGCAGGGAGCGACTGATAACTCGAACAGGAAGTTGATCTCTGTTGGCATCCCCCCAGGTGGAGGCGAGACTGTAAGTCTCGTCATCACTTTTATCATCAACCACGATGACTTCAGTGGTGAATGCCTGGCCGGTGACCGCGGCTTTGACGCTGTCCAGAATGCCTACAATGTTTTCCGCCTCATTCAGGCAGGGGATAACAATAGTCAGGTCAATTGGATCCTCAACGGATGAAGCCGCCATTGGAAAGTTTTCAAGCGGTGAGTGAATCGATTCATTTATGGTCATTTTGCCCCCAAAATTGAACCCGTCCTCAGGTGGCTTCTATTAAAAATTAATAGCTACCCCACCAGTTTTGCTGAATACGGTATCAACCGGGTCAGTGCTGCCAGCACCAGACACACCGCAAACGTGGCCAAAGACAAGCTTAGAATCGATGTGACAGTCGACATCGACGCAAGGTTCAAGGTAAATCCGAACATCCCGGCCTTGATCAGGTCGATGACTAACAGGTGCATAAAATACACGGGGAAGACGATGCTGGACAAAAACGCCACTGGGCGGACTAGAACCGCGGTCACCCGGATTTTTCTGATCAGATGGAATGCGGCGCACGCAGCAATCAACACGTTCGGGCTGAAATACAGGAAGGCTGTCTCGTCGGGAATCGGTGACAGCGAATTGAGCCGCCAACTAATCAGAAACGTCACCAGGCTCGCCAAACAAAAAACCACGGCACTGCACCAAGCGGGAACCTTACTCAAAACATCCGAACGAATGATATAGAAGCCTAAGAGGAAGTAACCCGGCCAGTTCAAAAAGCCTGTGAGGGTCAAATGACTGAGGACATTGACCGGGAAATAAACGGTAACCGCATTAATCACGAACCAAACGCCGAAAAAATAGGCGGCCAATCGCTTACTGGCCAGTAGGGCCACCGAGATCGGTTGCAGAATCGGCAACAGGATATAAACACCAATGGTCATGTAGACAAACCACAGGTGATACATCACCGGCCCTTGCAAGGCTTGAAACAGTGCATTTGGAACATTCAGCGGCTTACCGGTCCAGTAGTTGATCCAGAAAACGTGCAACACACTCCAGAACGCGAGTGGGATCGCAACCTTCAGCACCCTGGACACAACTCCGCCCAGCCCTTTGGACATGTCTCGACCCAGCAGCAACGCCCCGGAAAGCATTGCAAACAGCGGTACTGAAACTCTCGAGATAGAATCGAGGGCATTGGCAACCAGAAAGCTATTCAACTCTATATTTCTATAGTCGTAGAAGATCGGTGCCGAAATATGGATGAGCAACACCCCAAACATCGCAATCAGTCGGCAAACATCCGCCCAGGCTAACCGCCCCGGATCTTGTTGTTGTGTCATGGTTGGGTCAGGCCTTAGAGGTAAGAATAATTTTGTCTAGCGGTGCTCCGACGATAACGCCGTCGATGCTTGAAGCGACTACTTTGAACAATACGGCGTCATGCATCCAGTGCAGTTGCACGTGCTCATGCAAAGTACCGTTGGCGATAGCGGCCACAATCGAATAGTCACCCACGGCCAGAATCGGCAATTTGAAATGGAATTCGGCGTCGATACGCTTGCCGGCAACAACTCTGACTGGTGACTCTTTGTAGGAGTGATAGGTGTTTCCACCTATTAAAGGCTGCCCCAATCGGTCCTTGATGATGAACCCGATAATAGGTAAATCCACATCGTGGATAGCTTTGGCTGAAACCTTTACAACAACTTCCGCACCACCTTCACACACCGTTAGCTGACGACCTTTGGCATTAGCGAAGCTGACTTTCTGTATTTCTGCGCCACCTGTCCCGAATGTCGAAGACTGAGGGTTGAAGCCGAAGCTCTCGATCTCTTGAGCCCCTTTGGAGATGGACTCATCATCGTGCATAACGATACGTTGCTCGATAACTTCATCGGCCGGTTCTTCTTCAACGATGTCCTCGACTTCTTCTTCGGCGTCTGCCTCAACGACTACCGCAGCAGCGCCCTCGGCACCGGTATGTTGCATGTAGAGCTGGGCAAAATACTTCTCACAGACATCTTTCGCGCTGCCGGCATCGCGAACAACCCCGCCTTCAAGCCAGATCGCATGATCGCAAAACGCAGTAACTGCCGCGAGATCGTGGCTGACGAAAAGAATCGTGCCCCGCTCCTGAAACTGTCTCAGGAAACGCATGCACTTCTGCGCGAAGAACGCATCACCCACCGACAGGGCTTCATCGATAATCAGAATATCGGCGTCGACATGAGCAATAACGGAGAACGCCAAGCGAGCCTGCATGCCACTGGAATAGGCTTTTACAGGCTGGTCGATAAAATCGCCCAGCTCCGAGAAATCAACAATTTTCTGGAACCGCTCTTCGATGCAGGACTTCTTCAACTCGAACAAGCTGGCGTACAGGTAGATATTTTCGCGGCCACTGAACTCGGGATTGAAGCCCGAACCCAGTTCCAGGACAGCGGCGACCTTCCCGTTGATTTTCACTGAGCCTTTAGTCGGCGTCAGGGTTCCGGTGAGCAGTTGCAACAGGGTACTTTTACCGGCCCCGTTGCGACCGATCACGCCCACTGACTGCCCCTTCAGAACTTCGAAGTTGACGTCTTTCAGTGCGAGGAAATCGCGATAATAATTACGCTTCCAGCCGAGAAAGATCTGTTTCAGGCGATCATGGGGTGCGTCATAGATGTGGTAGGCCTTTTCAAGACCAACCACTTCAATAACCGGCTGCGGTTTAACTTCTGTAGTCATGTCCATACTCATAAAACGTCCGCAAAGCCGTGTCTGACAGATCTGAAGAAGCGAAGGCCGAGCCAGCAGACGACCAGGCTCACGCAGGTGTAGATCAGCAGGCCCTGGAAGTTGGGAATCACGCCATTGATCATCACCAACCGCGCCTGTTCAACGATAAACGACAGCGGATTGAGCATGATCAATTGACTGGCCCACTGCGGGAGTTTGTCGAGCGGGTAGAGCACTGGAGAGAAAAACATCAAGGCTTGAGTGATCACGATGGTCAACTGCGCGATATCCCGCAGGAATACGCCCAAGGCACTTAGGAACCACGTTATGCCCAAGAGGCACAGAACCATAGGTGCGATGACTATAGGCAGAAAGACGATGGTCCATTGCAGGCTGCCGTTGACGAACAGGGCTATAGCCGCCCACGCGACGATACTCAGGCACAGTTGAAAGACCGCTGAGCCGATGGGGACCCAAACCAGAAGCTCGACCGGGAACACCACTTTCTTGACGAAATTGGGATTCGAGGTAATAAGATTGGGCGCGCGGTTAACACATTCGGCAAAAAACGTGAACACGATCAGACCGGGGAACAACATCAACGCGAAGCCTGTAATGCCTTCGACGCCAGGCCAACGAGAAGGCAAAAAGTAGCCAAACACCACGGCGTACATTGCCAACGTCATCAACGGCGTGATCAGCGGCCAAAGGACGCCTAACAGCGCGCCCTTGAATCGCATGTCGACGTCGCGTTTGATCAGTTGCTTGATTAAATCGAAATGCCTTACATGAGCAGTGAGGATATTCTGACTCAATTAGAAATCCCCATTGATGCTTTAGTGTGATTCCCCAAAAACGCGAGAAAGGATTCTTTCATGCGCTCCAGAGTGAAATCCTTCATGAAGCAAGAATGGCCATTAGCAGCAAAACGAGCGTAAGCCTCGGTGTCTTGAACTGCTCTTTCCAATTGACTGATGATCGCCGTAGTGTCGAGCGACTCGCAAAGAAAGCCGGCCTCATTAGCTTTGATGTACTTGGCCGGAGACGCATAAGCCGGGGCGTGGCAGAACACCGGGCGGCCCGCGGCAAAGTAAGTGACAACCTTCGACGGGAAACTGTTACTGGACTCTTCGTGGTATTCGCCCGAGAACCAGTAAGGCAAATAGAGAAGGTCAGACTCGGATAACAGTCGAATGGTCTCTTCCTGGCTCTGCCAACCCAGGTACTCAAAGTTAGACGGGCTCTGCGTGAATACTTTGAAAGCCCCCCCCATGACGCGCACACGAATCCGTTTACCGGCAATTTTCCAGTTGCAGGCATTCAGGGCGTGTTGCAGGCATTCCCACTCTGTCTGTGCATAAAACTGCCCGGCCATCGCAATAATAAATTCATCACTATCATGCGCGGTGGTAGCGGGCGACAGCGCCAGTTCACGAGGCAGGCCGGCAATCACCGGCGCGTTAACGACACGGTATTTGCTTGTGTAATTCTCGGACATTGCCCACGACGCGGTCGCACAGGAAACGCTGTCCTTGATGACCTCGTCGAACTCTTTGAGCAAACGACGGCGAGTAAAACCGTCGATGAGGTTCGCTTGCAACCACCATCCGAACGGATCCCAGACCTGAGTGAGTAGCGGCACATTGAGGGCTTTGGTCAATTGACGAGCCAGACGCACCATGGTCTGGCCTTGCAACACGACCCACACCGCATCAACTTTTTGTGCTTTGGCGAACTCGACAATTTGCGGCAGCAATTCACGCTGCACGCGACCGGCCTGTACCAACTCAAACGGAAATGCCGACAAGATCCCTGCCTTACGAGGCAGCACACGAACGGCTGCCTCTCGTGGCTTCCTTAAAATCAGCTTGGGAACCGATTCGAGTTCCGCTGGAATCTCGGGGTTTAGCGCAGGATTAACCACGGCACAAATTGCGACCTGATCCTTAGGCAGAAAACCGACCAACCGATCCAGCACCAACCCAGCAGTAAAGTTACGGCAAGGTGGAATATCAGTTAAAAGCAGTACTTTCATTTAGCAGCAACCGTTTTGTATATCTCCGCCAGCCGCTGGGCATACAAGTCGTCACCATAGTGCAACTCGGCAATCTCTCGTCCCTTGCGACCACGTTCTTCACGCTCAGCCGGATTGTCGATCAGGTGTTGTAGAGCGCGGTAGAGTCCCTCTCCATCGTGCATCGGTACCGAAACCCCTACTTCAGGAGCGAAAGTTACTTCTGGCAAAGAAGTTCCTTCGAACACGATCACCGGTTTGCCGCACGCGAACGCCTCAATGGCCATTACGCCAAACGCTTCTACGATCGACGGCATCAGGAAGATGTCAGACGCTACAAACGCATCGCGAGCCAACTCTTCATCGTTGGTCCAGCCAAGTTCCACCAGCTGGAATCGATCGGCAAACTGCTCCATCAAACCTTTGCTGTTGAGCGTCAACAGACAAATTGGTTGATTGGCGCTAATACGCTCAAGCGCCTGAATGATGTACGGCAGGCCTTTGAACTGGTTATCCACAGCCCGGAAGCAAATGACCAAAGCATCATCTGGAATACCGAAGCGTTTACGCGCATCCGGCGAGGCATTTGGATTGAAGAAATCAAGGTCCAGGCCAAAGGGCACTTGATGGATATCAACATCCTCAAAAAGAGGAGAAGCCTCAACCATATCGCGCATCCACTTCGAAGCGACGATTACGTCGAACTTCGATTTGTTGTACGCACGTTTTTTGTACTTGAACAAAAACGCTGTCGTATCCATGAGTAGCGGGAAGTGAATGTCCAGGTCCGGGCATTTGCCGCAACCTGTCATCCAGCGCTTGCACTCGAATGGATAAACACAATGCCCTGTCATGGCCCACGGGTCATGTAGCGTCCAGACCGTCGGTTTGCGCCGGGTAATTTCCGGCAGGTCGCCGAGGCTCATATAGCCCGAGTGGATGATGTGCAAATGCAACACATCTGCCTCCTCGAAGGCAGGCATTTTCATCATCTGCTTGGCGTGCGGATACAACACAGACTGCATTGAGGTCAAGCGCTCAACCCGATTGATAATCCGGTTGATTTTCCTTGTATTCTTCCCCTCAAAAGTCAGCACTTCAGGGTTCTGAGTATCCTTCTCCCAAATAAGGTGTCGAGATTCGACATCGTATTTTTTCAGTAGCGGCGTAATGGATAGACCATTAAATCGACGACCTGGTGACTCGTAGCCATTGACCTGAAGTACCTTCATTTCCGAAATGAACCTGCTTTCAACGCGAGACGAGCAATCATGCTATTGGCAATAATTTGTTCGCGACGAACGAGGTCCGCCTGAATGCCAGCCAGGTTTGTTTCATGAGTAGCAAGCTGTGTTTCTTTCTCGGCAACCCACGCTTCACGACGGCGCACGTCATTCTCAAGGTCGCGCAGATTTGAGTGATGAGTGTCGAGCTGAGTTTCTTTTTCGATGAAATATTGCTCGCGCTGCTGAATCTGCAATTGGGCCTGCTGAATCTGCAACTCGCGCTCTTCGATGTCCGACTCAAGCGCCTCAATACCCAGGTTCTGCAAAAACTCAGGTTTCCATGCCGCAATCGGAAACTCGAAGAGTTCACGAACAGGCTTGAGTTCAGGAGCACTGGAAATGCAAACAATCGAATTGGGCGGATTTTCTTCGGTACGCGTCAGCTCGGTAACGCCATCCAGTCCCTCGTAGAAGAATTCTTTATTTGGATAGGCCTCGAATTGCTCTTCCTTGATCCAGTGAACGAGGTGATGGACGTTACCGTCACCTTCATTAAATGGAACGTTGACCATAAGACGTTTGCGGCAATCTACTTTCAGCGCAAAATTCAGGCCGTCCACCACGTGCTCCAACGCATGGCGCGAGACAACGTAGTCAAATGACCGCGATTCGCGCACGTACGACTCAGCATCGCCGTTCACATACTGAATGTTTTTCGCGCCGTAGTTATCTTTTGCGTACTGCACCGATTCGATACTCGGATCGATGCCCGTGATCTTCGCGCCTAGAATGTCGCTGAGCATGAATGTGCCATGCCCGGTGCCACACCCGATGTCCAGGATAGTGAAACCGGAAACAAGCATCGACGGATCACGCAAGATGTCGGATTCGATAATGTCACGAAACAGTTGATAACTGCTCTTGTGACGAACCACCTCATCTCGGCCGTGAGTTTCTCCCGGAACCAGACGTTCACCCTCATTGTAAATTGCGTCCAACGTCTGACTATTCGTGCTCATTATTTCTCTCACTAATTTTGTTGCTTGCGCTAAATTCGGATTTACTTGGACCAGATGGTCCGATTGATAAAATCAACATAACTCAAAACAATCCGCAGCACCTTCTGCGATACCAGCCCACCTTCGTAGTCTGGAACCACACGACGAATAGCACCCGCCTGATCCTGGCTGGTCACAATACGCACAGCATCCAGAACCCGCTCCGATTTCAGCCCGCTCATGATTAGCGTGCCTTGGTCCATACCTTCTGGACGCTCATGTGCATTACGAATCGTCACGGCGGTCAAGCCCAGCAGCGAAGCTTCTTCGGTGATGGTGCCGCTGTCGGACAGAATGCAGAACGCTTCCATCTGCAGCTTGATGTAATCAAAGAAACCGAACGGCTTGAGGAACTGGATTCTCGAATCCAGACCGTCGAGACCCAATGCTTCCAGACGCTGACGAGTACGTGGGTGGGTGGAAACAATGACTGGCATGTCATAGGTTTCAACCAGTGCCTGCAGCGTATTCAACAGGTCTTGCAGGTTAGCCGGCGTATCGACGTTTTCTTCACGATGCGCGCTGACAACGAAGAAGTTCTTCGATTTCAGCTCAAGTTTGTCGAGGATTGTCGAACCCAAAATCTTGGGTTCGAAATGCTCCAGTACTTCCTGCATGTGAGAGCCCGACTTGATAATACGATCGGGCGGAATCCCTTCATCCAGCAGGTAGCGACGAGCATGCTCGGTCAATACCAGGTTAATGTCGCTGAGGTGATCCAGGACCTTGCGGTTCAGCTCTTCCGGCACACGTTGGTCGAAGCAGCGGTTACCTGCCTCCATGTGGAATACCGGAATTTTCCGCCGCTTGGCCGCGATTACTGCCAGACAGGAGTTGGTATCGCCATATAGCATCAGGGCGTCCGGTTTCTCGGCTTCCATGACTTCGTCGGCTTTCTCGATCACGCGCGCGATGGTTTGCGCGGCGTTACTGCCTACAGCACCGAGGAAGTAATCCGGCTTACGAATATCCAGGTCATCGAAGAAAACCTGGTTCAATTCATAGTCAAAGTTCTGCCCGGTGTGAACCAGGATGTGGTGGGTATGCGTGTCGAACTCGGCGATAACCCGCGACATTTTGATCAGTTCAGGACGGGTCCCGACAATGGTCATTACCTTAAGCATTGAGTTGCTCCTGGATGTACGACAGTTTCAGGAGCAGCTCTTTTACGCCTTCGATATCGAGTCGAGTGGTGTTGTGAGAGGTGTAATCTTCGAATTCGGTAATTTCCATTTCGCCTTCTACGAAAAATTTTGCGTAGTTCAGGTCACGGTTATCGGCAGGCACACGGTAGTACTGACCCATGTCTTCGGCTTTTGCCAACTCTTCACGAGACACCAGCGACTCATAGAGCTTCTCGCCATGGCGAGTACCGATGATGCGAATTTCATTGTCTTTGGCGAACAGTTCTTTCAGGGCCTGCGCCAACACTTCGATAGTGGACGCCGGAGCTTTCTGAACAAAAATGTCGCCTTGCTCGCCGTGCTCGAAAGCGTGCAGCACCAGATCAACAGAGTCTTCCAGAGACATCAGGAAGCGAGTCATGGTCGGGTCAGTGATAGTGATCGATTTGCCTTCACGCAGTTGTTCGATGAACAACGGAATCACCGAACCACGGGAGGCCATTACGTTGCCGTAACGGGTCGCGCAGAAAACGGTTTCGCCTTCCGACTGCATACGCGCCTTGGCCACCATGAGCTTCTCCATCATTGCCTTGGAGATGCCCATTGCATTGATCGGATACACCGCTTTGTCGGTGCTGAGCACAATTACGCGATCAACGCGATTGGCGATCGCCGCCTTCATGACGTTATCTGCGCCAAGGACGTTGGTGCGTACGGCTTCCATCGGGTAGAACTCGCAAGACGGGACCTGCTTCAGTGCAGCCGCATGAAAGACGTAGTCGACGCCCTTCATCGCTGAGTGAATGCTGTCGTAGTCACGAACATCGCCGATATAGAATTTCAGCTTCGGATCGTTCAAGGCAATCCGCATGTCTTCTTGCTTTTTTTCATCACGACTGAAGATGCGGATCTCTTTAACGTCGGTCTTCAGAAAACGATTCAGAACCGCGTTACCAAAAGAGCCAGTACCGCCAGTAATCATCAATACTTTATTATCGAACATAATCTAAACCTTGCGCTTAATTGAAGTCATGCATGTTTTGTACTAAAACCGGCCACTCAGGGGCAACGTAACCTGTCGCCTCCCGGAAGCGGTCCGCGTTTAACGAACGGTCGATCGTCAACCTGTCCGAAGGGACAATCTCAGTGTCTTTTCCATAAGTTTTCGCTACAAGCTTCAGCAAGTCGTACTTATTTATAGGCTGGGTAGCTACGTGATACAGGCCATGCAGATCAGGACGCGGTAATACGTACTCATTGATCACCCGTGCCAACTCCATGGTTGGCAGACCAGAGAAAATAGCGCCGGTGAATCCTTGAACGGAGCCTTGCTGCGCGAGGAACCAGCCGACCAGGCTGCGATGCCCGGACAGTTCACGGCCGATAATCGAGGTACGCAGCGTAATGGCGTGAGGATAATCCACTTCACCCAACAGCTTGGAACGCCCATACAGGTCGTAAGCGTCAGGGAAGTCCGACTCCCGGTAACTACCCTTCTCACCCGAAAAAACGCAATCGGTACTGATATGGACCAGGCGCGCGCCAGTCGCCTTGCACAAGGCGGCCAGGCGATGAGGCAGCAATGTATTGATTGGCACAGCCTGAAGTGGATCATTTGCATCGGCCAATTGCTTGACCAGGCCCACACAATTGATCACGACATCGGGCTTAATCGTCCCGAAAGCCTTGATCAGCGAGTCTTGACTTTCGACATCCACGCCCAGAATGATTTTCTCGGCCAAGGCCTCAGAGAAAAATTTTCGGGAACCCTCGCTCCGAGCGGTACCGTAAACGCTTAAATCGGGGTTAGCCGATAACACTCGGTAGGCTGCGTTACCCAGCATTCCGGAAACACCCAACACCATAACTCTCATTGCCTACTCCTCACTTCCCGGACCAAAACTCGGGTCCATGATCCGGTTGCCACTCATCAGTTGAACGTCTTCGCCCGCTGCATCCAGAGGAGCAACAAAAGGGGGACATATCGCGAATCTGTACTCAATGCGGGTTGGAGCCTTCTTGCGAAGAGATCCTTTCTTGCAGCCTCAACCAACCGTCGGTGCCCGAAAAAACCAAAGACGTTGTTCGAATACCTGCAACAGAATCGCTACCAAGAGCTCGCAGCGCATCCATGCTACCCAGGAAATGCGGGATAGACCGGCGTTAACCCAAAGGGTTGCCACCACATTACACCCGAAAACACACAACCCCCTTGCGCGCAGAGACGCTACGTTGGTCAAGCAAGGGAATCGCATCTGCCAGCGAAGTGTTGGCTTTATGCCATCACTCCATAAAAACCAGAGAAGTTTACCATACAATTTTGTGCAATTGAGTGGCGGTGAGTGGCGGAGACAGTACGTTCATCCACGGATTCAGTGCTTTAGAGACCGAGTGGTCACCGTCAAAGCAAAGCGCATTCTACTCACGGATCTGCGCTTGACATCACCCCAACAAGACCCGCGGCGACATCACTTTTGCACGTACACATAAGCAGTTTCGACGACGCACACCATCCGAATCAGGCCTCAGCCTTACCTGCGTTGTACTTCACTGCCAACACAACAAGAGGCAAATAGGCGACCAACAGGCCGACTCCTCCATCCAGCGATCCCGTCCCCACCCAAAACGCGAGAGGAGCCAGCCAGAACACATTGATCAAAATGACGGCAAGGGTGATTTTCTTATGACTGAGGTGATGTCGAGAGGCATATTGATAGGCATGACTGCGATGAGCCTCATATACCTTTTCCCCCCGAATCAAGCGATGCAACATCGTGTAGGTTGCATCTACGATGAAAACACCGGCCAGAATGAGCCAACTCCAAAGTAATTGCGGGGCGATCCCGGCTGCCTGCAATGCCAGGCCACCGAGGATCAAGCCAAGAAAACCGCTGCCCGCATCACCCATGAAAATTTTCGCGGGTGGAAAGTTCCAGATCAAAAAGCCCGCACAGGCGCTGGCAAGCAAAAGAGGCACCCACAACTCATTCGTGAAACCGCCCAGCCAGTAGAGAAATGCACCACCCAGACAGACACAGATAGCCTCTGCCCCCGCTATACCGTCGATTCCATCCATAAAGTTGTACAAGTTCAAAAGCCAGACCAGATAGATGGCAGCCAATGCACTCCCCCACCAACCCAGGTCAACAACAAATCCAAACAGATTCAGCGGGGCGAGCCCTCCCACGCAAAGCAAAAACCACACAGCCGCTGCAAAGTGCCCGAGCAGCCTCCATCGGGCCGCAATGTGACCATGATCATCAGCAAACCCTATTAGGGCCACTACAGCACCGGCCCCAAACAATCCCGCAAATGCACTCCACGAGATCACGCCAGTTAAGGCACATACGCACAATGCCCCAAGAAACGAAATGACTATGGATACGCCGCCACCTCGAGGAGTTGGGATCGAGTGCGAACTTCGGGCATTGGGTATATCGACGAGACTGTTACGCAAGGCATAGCGCCGCAAATAAAACGTCATCAACCAGGACGTGAAAAACACCCCTACCAACAACAACAGAAAGATCATTTGTTTTTTGTATCCAGATAATGTTTCGCCACACCTTCTAGCGCTTGCTCAATACCGACCGGCGGTGACCATTGCAATAACTCACACGTTCGCCGTACGTCAACTTGAAGCGACCCACACAAACGCACGGAAAGTGCCTGTTTCCCCAGCAAAACCAACCCCAGAGACAGGATCTGTTGCGGGAAAGGGATCAGCGCAGAGCGCACGCCAAGTGATTGCGCGACTCGCTGAAGTAACTGCGTCGTGGACAGATCTTCGCCATCACTGACCAGAAAAATATTGCCGGGGGCCGAGGGGTGCTCAATGCAGCGCACGATCAAATCAACCAGATTATCAAGCGCGACCATGCTGCGCCGATTGTTAATCGAACCAAATGGCAGTGGAATCCCCCGCTCAACCCATCGAAGCATATTGAGGAAATTGGCCTTTACGCCAGGGCCATAAACCAGAGGAGGACGAATAATCACAATCTCCATTCCGGTGCGCGCGCCCAACTCAATCAGAGCGTCCTCGGCTTCACGTTTGGAGATTCCATAGGCATCGACTGGAGTCGGCAGATCGCTCGAAGTAAATGGCCGACCCGGATGGGTATACTCCCCATTGACCTTAATTGAACTGATAAAAACAAAGCGCTTTACGCCCGCCTGTGCAGCGCGGGTCGCCAACTTAATTGTTCCATCAACGTTAGCCGCTCGAAAGGCGCTAAGGTCATCCGCCCCCTGCGCAGCCATTACATGCACACGCGCAGCCGCATGCACGACCTCGGTTATACCTGTCAATGCGGCTGCCGGAACTTCGGCGCCCAACTCAAAAAATAAATGATCACAAGGTAAGTTCTTTTGGGGCGGAGTACGAACGCCGCACACCACGGAAAACTTCTCGCTCGACAGCAACTTGGTTACAACCGCAGATCCGACAAACCCATTCGCCCCCGTCACCAGGACTTTTGAACAACTCATTTGCTCTTGCCCATCACATTCATCCTGAAAACTTCCATTTACGCTTCAGCGGCGAACGCCGAACTTCTTCTCGATTATGAGCGCTTTGTGTTCGAGGCAATCAGGTTTGTCTTTTACTATCCCACGACCCGTTGTCGCAAGAAGATGCCAGCACTGACTACAGCGGCCACCCAACCACCAAACCCGTACTGTCGGCCACGGATGAGTCTATCGGCGTTAGGGGCCGCGTCAATGATGTCTTGGGGAATGCGACGAACAACTGCCGAGCGAGCGCTCTCGTTACATCAGCAGCACGCCAGGGTTTCGACTATCAGACCAGGCGCTTGCGTGAAGCCCGGGCTCCACGTCCCAGAAACCAGCCAAGCACCGGCCCAACCAGCATCCCGATCAGCAACGCAAGAATCATGACTAACGACACCGGTAATTGCGGCCCCGCCCAACCCAGAAACAACAGCGAAACCGACTGTTGATTTTCGAGAACAAAGGCAAGCACCGCCAAAATCATCAGCAGCACAAACACACCAAGGAGTACACGCTTGAGGTTACGCATGCGCCGTTCCTTTAGTTATGGAGGTCAAACCCTTCCTCCTCTTCCTCATTCACCCGATCCCGAAGCTCTTTCCCCGGCTTGAAGTGCGGCACAAACTTGCCATCCAGGCTTACCGACTGACCGGTTTTCGGGTTACGCCCCACTCGAGGCGCACGATAGTGCAGAGAGAAGCTGCCAAAACCACGAATCTCGATACGATCTCCCGTGGCCAGACATTGGGACATTTGTTCAAGCATGGTCTTGATGGCCAGCTCCACATCCTTGGATGAGAGCAGCCCTTGATGGGTGACAATTCGTTCGATCAACTCCGACTTCGTCATATTTTTCCCTTCTTTTTCAAGCAGCTAGGAAAATCGCTTCAAAGGTTTTAGCATGCCCTGAGGAATTTGAACAGTCCGTGTTTCGACATATCTTTACCAATGATGAGGCACTTACTTCCAAGGCAGTCAAACGCCAATACAGCTTATCTGCAGATGACCAACATGGTCCGCGTCAGATAACCAGCAGGATTGAAGCCAAAGGGAAACTCATCTTCATCCTTGGCATCATCCGACCTTGCTATGACTTTGTAGCCACTTGCCTTGCACTCCCTGTCCGCACGCTTGCGACATTTTTCCCAGCCTGAGCCCAGTCCCGAACAATCGATCTCAATACCGCTAACCCCACGCACCACGTGCGTCTTCGCGTTCGTAGTGCAACCCGCCAATGCGATCATCGCCACTGCGACTATGAGCTTTTTCATTCACTTCCTTATATCGAGCGCCCCGCCCGACTGTTATTCGCTTCAGACTAAAGACTAGCTGCAAATAAATGATTGATCCGATTAAAGAAACAGACAGCCCACAACGACCATTTGTTTCACAAACACCCATCCACAGGCAACCCCCTAACACCACCCACTGAATTTCAGGCACAAAAAAGGGCGACCGAAGTCGCCCTTTTTCTATGGTCTTACAGAACTTAGTTCTGCTTGGCCATCGCTTCACGCAGCAGTGCAGCCATGGTGGTATCACCAGTAGCAGCAGCTTCCGTAGCTGGCTTGTCGCGCAGGCTCTGGATAGCTTCTTTCTCGTCTTCAACGTCTTTCGACTTGATCGAGAGCTGAATTACGCGGCTCTTGCGGTCAACGCTGATGATCTTGGCTTCTACTTCTTCGCCTTCTTTCAGAACGTTGCGCGCGTCTTCAACGCGGTCACGGCTGATTTCGGAGGCTTTCAGAGTCGCTTCGATATCGTCGGCCAGAGTGATGATGGCGCCTTTAGCGTCAACTTCTTTCACGATGCCCTTAACGATTGCGCCTTTGTCGTTCTCTTGAACGTACTCGGAGAACGGATCGCTTTCCAGTTGCTTGATACCCAGGGAGATACGCTCGCGCTCTGGGTCAACCGACAGGATAACGGTGTCCAGTTCGTCGCCCTTCTTGAAACGACGAACAGCTTCTTCGCCAACTTCGTTCCAGGAGATGTCGGACAGGTGAACCAGACCGTCGATGCCGCCGTCCAGACCAATGAAGATACCGAAATCGGTGATCGACTTGATGGTGCCGGAGATTTTATCGCCCTTGTTGAACTGGCCAGAGAAATCTTCCCATGGGTTAGATTTGCACTGCTTGATGCCGAGGGAGATACGACGACGCTCTTCGTCGATGTCCAGAACCATGACTTCCACTTCGTCGCCGACTTGTACGACTTTCGAAGGGTGGATCGAATAACCCGCGCCCAAGTCGTCCAGCGCAATCGAAAAGCCCATCGCCCGATAGTGATGCAATGCGGTTTGCAGCAACTGG
>NZ_JBNNWE010000060.1:0-37140 GCF_050280905.1 Pseudomonas sp. NPDC086278 | reverse complement strand
GCGTGCCTTTCGCCAACGCTATCCCGACGTGCGTTATGTCGACCTGATTGCCCTGGACATTGCGGGGAGCTCCGCCGCTCACGAAGAGCAGCGCGAAGGCCACGTGGTGATCCTTTCGGTGGGCACGCAGCGGATCGGCTTTGTCGTCGATCAACTGGTGGGCCAGGAAGAAGTGGTCATCAAGCCATTGGGCAAAATGCTCCAGGGAACTCCGGGCATGTCGGGCGCCACCATTACCGGTGACGGTCGCATTGCGCTGATTCTCGATGTTCCGAGCATGCTCAAGCGTTACGCCGCACGGCGTATTTGATTCTGGTGGAGCGGGGCGACAGAGCCTCGCTCCGTCTAACGGAGTGTTTATGGCAGTCAAAGTCCTGGTGGTGGACGATTCGGGGTTTTTCCGCCGCCGCGTCTCGGAAATTCTTTCAGCGGATCCGAACATCCAGGTCGTCGGCACGGCGACCAACGGAAAAGAGGCGATCGATCAGGCGCTGGCCCTCAAGCCAGACGTGATCACCATGGACTACGAGATGCCAATGATGGACGGCATCACGGCGGTGCGGCACATCATGCAGCGCTGCCCGACCCCGGTGCTGATGTTCTCCTCGCTGACGCACGAAGGCGCCCGGGTCACCCTCGACGCGCTGGACGCCGGCGCAGTGGATTTCCTGCCGAAAAATTTCGAAGACATCTCCCGCAACCCGGAGAAGGTCAAGCAACTGCTGTGCGAAAAGATTCTGAGCATCTCGCGCAGTAACCGTCGCGCCGCCACTTACAGCGCGCCAGTTCACACACCTGCACCGGCCGCTGCGCCTGCGCCGTCAAGCGCCAGCAGTTACGGCAGCAGCGCACCGGCACGTCCGGCCCCGGCGCCGATTCCGACACGTAGTCATGCGCCGGCACCGGCATCGTCTGGCCCGTCGTCGCCTGCGCCAAAACGCAAAGCCTACAAACTGGTGGCCATCGGCACGTCCACTGGCGGCCCGGTCGCCCTGCAACGGGTATTGACCCAGTTGCCGGCCAACTTTCCGGCCCCGATCGTGTTGATCCAGCACATGCCTGCGGCCTTCACCAAGGCATTCGCTGAGCGTCTGGACAAGCTCTGCCGCATCAGCGTCAAGGAAGCCGAGGATGGCGACATCCTGCGTCCGGGCCTCGCGCTGCTGGCACCCGGTGGCAAACAAATGATGATCGATGGCCGTGGCGCGGTGAAAATCCTGCCGGGCGACGAGCGTCTGAATTACAAGCCGTGCGTGGACATCACCTTCGGTTCGGCGGCCAAGTCCTACGGTGACAAAGTTCTGGCGGTCGTGCTGACCGGCATGGGCGCCGACGGTCGTGAAGGCGCGCGGCTGCTCAAGCAGGGCGGCAGTGCAATCTGGGCGCAGGATGAAGCGAGCTGCGTGATTTACGGTATGCCGATGGCCATCGTCAAAGCTGATCTCGCGGACGCGATCTACAGCCTGGACGATATGGGCAGGCACTTGGTCGAGGCGTGTATCTGATGGATGTTTTAAGCCTGATCGGCATCATCATGGCGTTCGTCGCCATCATCGGCGGTAACTACCTTGAAGGCGGTCACCTCGGCGCATTGGCCAACGGCCCGGCGGCGTTGATCGTTATCGGCGGGACCATCGGCGCAGCCTTGCTGCAATCGCCGATGAGCGCTTTCAAGCGCGCCATGCAAATCATCGGCTGGATTCTGTTCCCGCCGCGCGTGGACCTGGCCGGCGGCATTGACCGCGTGGTGAATTGGAGCCTGACCGCCCGCAAGGAAGGTTTGCTCGGACTGGAAGGCGTGGCGGATGCCGAGCCCGACAACTACTCGCGCAAAGGTCTGCAACTGTTGGTGGACGGCGCCGAGCCGGAAGCGATCCGCACCATCCTGGAAGTGGATTTCTACACCCAGGAAGCCCGCGACATCGAAGCCGCCAAAGTCTTTGAAAGCATGGGCGGCTATGCGCCGACCATCGGCATCATCGGTGCGGTGATGGGCCTGATCCATGTCATGGGCAACCTCGCCGACCCGACGCAATTGGGCAGTGGCATCGCGGTGGCCTTCGTCGCAACCATCTACGGTGTGGCCAGCGCTAACCTGGTGTTGTTGCCGATTGCCTCCAAGCTCAAGTCCGTTGCATTGCGCCAGTCGCGTTATCGCGAAATGTTGTTGGAAGGGATCCTGTCGATCGCCGAAGGTGAAAACCCTCGCTCTATTGAGTTGAAGCTTCAGGGCTTCATGGATTGATGGGGGTAATGGACTATGGCTCGTCGCCGGCAACCTGAAGAACATGTAAACCATGAACGCTGGCTCGTTTCCTACGCCGACTTCATCACGTTGCTGTTTGCATTCTTCGTCGTCATGTACTCGATCTCTTCGATCAACGAAGGCAAGTACAAAGTCATTTCCCAAGCGCTGATCGGGGTCTTTACCGACGCCGATCGCTCGCTCAAGCCGGTTCCGATTGGTGAAGAACGACCGCAGACCGTGACCCCGGCCAAGCCGCTGGTCAAGGACAGCGATCAAGTGGATGCCGGTGTTGCAGGCTCCAGCGACCCGCTGAAAAGCATCGCCGATGACATCAGCGCGGCGTTCGGCGACTTGATCAGCTCCAACCAGATGACCGTGCGCGGCAATGAGTTGTGGGTCGAGATCGAACTCAACTCCAGCCTGTTGTTCGGCAGCGGTGACGCCATGCCGAGTGACATGGCGTTCAACATCATCGACAAGGTTGCCGGGATTCTGAAACCCTTCGAAAACCCGATCCATGTCGAAGGCTTTACCGACGATCAACCGATCCGCACCGCGCAATACCCGACCAACTGGGAGCTGTCTTCGGCCCGTTCGGCGAGCATCGTGCGCATGCTGGCGATGCAAGGCGTGAACCCTGGCCGCCTGGCGTCCGTGGGTTATGGCGAGTTCCAGCCGGTGGCCAACAACGCCACCGCCGAAGGTCGCGCGCGCAACCGGCGTGTGGTGCTGGTGGTGTCGCGCAACCTTGATGTCCGACGCAGCCTGACCGGCACCGGAACCGCTCACGCACAACCCGATGCTGCGTTGAAGCGTGCTGGCACACAAACTGCACCGACCCCGGTCAAGTCGCCGGGACGAGAGAGCGCCGTCAATTCTCCGTCGCCCGCATTAACACGTTGAGCTATTTCTCGGTCGATCCTGTCGACCGGGCGGAACCTTTCGAATGAGAGTCTGGGCAGTTGCCAATCAAAAGGGTGGTGTTGGTAAAACCACTTCCTCTATCGCTTTAGCCGGTTTGCTGGCCGAGGCGGGCAAGCGTGTGGTCGTGGTCGATCTCGACCCGCACGGCTCCATGACCAGCTATTTCGGCTACGACCCCGACACCCTCGAACACAGCAGCTACGACCTGTTCCTGCACAAGGGCAGCGTGCCCCAGGGCTTGCCCGGCCAGTTGTTGCTGCCGACCAGCGACGAAAAGATTTCGCTGCTGCCGTCGAGCACCGCGCTGGCCACGCTCGAGCGCCAGTCGCCGGGCCAGAGTGGCTTGGGCCTGGTGATCGCCAAGAGCCTGGCGCAACTGTGGCAGGACTTCGATTACGCCGTGATCGACAGCCCGCCGTTGCTCGGTGTGCTGATGGTCAACGCGTTGGCGGCGAGCCAGCAGTTGGTGATTCCGGTGCAGACCGAACACCTGGCGGTCAAAGGCCTGGAACGGATGGTCAACACCCTGGCGATGATCAACCGCTCACGCAAACAGGCGCTGCCGTTCAGCATCGTCCCGACGCTGTTTGACCGTCGGACCCAAGCGTCCCTCGGGACCTTGCGCGTGCTGCGCGACAAATACCCGGAAGAAATCTGGCAAGGCTACATCCCCATCGACACGCGCTTGCGCGATGCCAGCCGGGCCGGGCTGACGCCTTCGCAATTCGATGGCAAAAGCCGTGGCGTTCTCGCTTACCGCGCGTTGCTCAAGCATTTGCTTGCGCAGCAGCTCGTCCCGCAGGTGGCGTGAGATGAATCGGCCGGTGAAAATCACCTCGCGTCCGCAGCTTGCGCTCCAGTCCTATCTGGACAACTTGCTGCAGGACGCGACCGAAGAGTGGCCGCCGCAACAAGAGGCGGCGCCGGCAGTGGTTGAGGTCGAAGCCGCGCTGGACGAATTCCAGGCGGCGGTGCTTGAAGAACAGGCGCGTGATGCGCAGAAACCCGCGGTGGTTGCCGCGCCGGTCGTGGCGCCTGCGGTCGAAAAAGCCCCAGTCATTGTGATCGAGGCGCCGGCGCCGGTGCTTGCGCCGGTTTCGACCATCGCACCGCTGCTGCAAGCCCTGGTGCCGCCGGTGGTCGAAGTCCATCGGCCGCCGAGCAACACGCCGCCACCGGTGGAAACCGACGGTCGTCCGTCATGGGCCGCCGAGCCGTTCGAATGCCTGTTGTTCGATGTCGCCGGGTTGACCCTCGCCGTACCGCTGGTGTGCCTGGGCTCGATTTACTCGCTGGCCGGCCACGAACTGACGCCACTGTTCGGGCAGCCGGAATGGTTCCTCGGGATTCTGCCAAGCCAGGGCGGCAACCTGAAAGTATTGGACACCGCGCGTTGGGTCATGCCCGACCGCTACCGCGACGATTTCCGTCAGGGCCTGCAATACGTTATTTCGGTTCAGGGCTACGAGTGGGGGCTGGCGGTGCATCAGGTCAGCCGCTCGTTGCGCCTGGACCCGAACGAAATCAAATGGCGCAGCCACCGGGGCCAACGGCCATGGCTGGCGGGCACCGTGATTGAACACATGTGCGCGTTGCTCGACGTTTCTGCCTTGGCCGAGTTGATCGCCAGCGGCGGGGCAAAGCACCTGGTCGACTTCAAGCCGAAACACAAACCGACATAACAGGCAGGCGACGGGATTCACTGTTGCTGCATGGAACACACACCGCCAGGGCGGTTTTTCGAGGGGTCAGGGTATGAATGATAAGGCGACGGCTGCAAAGGGTTCCGAAGATCCGATCCTGCAATGGGTAACCTTCAAGCTCGATAACGAAACCTACGGCATCAACGTGATGCGCGTTCAGGAAGTCCTGCGGTATACCGAAATCGCCCCGGTTCCGGGTGCTCCGACCTACGTGCTGGGCATCATCAACCTGCGCGGTAACGTGGTCACCGTGATCGACACCCGTCAGCGCTTCGGCCTGATGAACGCCGAGATCAGCGACAACACCCGTATCGTCATCATCGAAGCCGACAAGCAAGTGGTCGGGATCATGGTCGACAGCGTGGCCGAAGTGGTTTACCTGCGTCAGTCGGAAATCGAAACCGCGCCAAACGTCGGTAACGAAGAATCCGCCAAGTTCATTCAAGGCGTGTGCAACAAGAACAACGAACTGCTGATCCTGGTCGAACTGGACAAGATGATGAGCGAAGAAGAATGGTCGGATCTGGAGAATATCTGATTGATTCTTGAGGTAGCGGTCATTGTCCTGTTCCTCTTCTGGGCAGGCACGCTGGCGATGTTTCTGGCGTACATACGCGGTCAACGGCACATTGCCGCGCAACAGGCCCAGGGTGATGCGCTGCGCGATCAGCGCATCAAGGACCTGGCCAAGCGCGTCGACGACTATCAAAGCGGCATCGTGCGCATGGGTGAAGACCTGCACGAACTGCGCGCGGTGGTCAGCCCGTTGCCGGACAAACTGTCCCAACTGGAACAGCGCGATCCGTCGAGCCTGTCATTCGCCCAGGCCGCGCGCCTGGTGGGGATGGGCGCGAGCGTTGATGAACTGACCCAGTCCTGCGGGTTGACCCAGGCTGAGGCGGAGTTGATGCGCAAGCTGCACAAAAACTGATTTTTCGCGATCAGCCGAGATCGCTATTCGCGAGCAAGCCCGCTCCCACACTGGTTTTTTGCCGTACACCAAATAAGTGTTCGCGCAAGAGCCACTGTGGGAGCGGGCTTGCTCGCGAAGGCACCCTCGACACCTCAGTAATCATCCCCGCGCTCGGTGATGTCTTTCTCGACCAACACCGCATCCGGATCATGCCCCGCCGGAAACTTGCCCTTCAAATTCCACGCAAACGCAATGATCTCGGCAATCGTGCGGTACAACTCCTCCGGAATACTGTCGCCCAATTCCATCCGCGCCAGCAGCCTTACCAGTTCGGCGTTTTCATAGATCGGCACTTCGTAGTCGCGGGCTATCTTCAGAATGGCTTCGGCCAGTTCTTCGTCGCCTTTGGCCGTGAGGGTCGGGGCGTGGGTGCCGTCGTATTTGAGGGCGATGGCCTGGCGTGGAGGGTTGGGGTTTTTCATGCGGTTTCGTCGACCCAGCGTTGTTCGAGGCGGGTTTGAGGGCCTTGCGGCGGGGTGCCGAGGTGGCAATCGATATCGCCGACGTTCAGTCCGGAATCCAGCAGACGCTGGCGTAAGGCGGCCAGATTGCTTTCGATCAGGCTGGCGGTGTACGGCCGTTCGGCCCAGAGCTGGCTGGAGAGGCTGCCTTTGATCAACTGCGCCTGAATCTGCAAGGGGCCTAGCGGCTCCATGTCGAACGCCAGGTCCACGCGCCATAGCTGCTGTTGCGGCTCGCGTTCATCGCGACGTTCCTGCGGTTGGTCTTTTTCGGGGGCTTCTTCGCGCTGGAACTTGACCTGCAACGGCACGATGTCTTGCAAGTTGCGCATCGGAATTTCCAGCTGCCAGGTGCTGAGCAGGCGACCATCGTCGGTCACACCGGTCTGTTCCAGGCTCGACAGCTGATGGGTTTGCAGGCGCGAAACGGCGGCAGCGGCCAGGCGCAGCAAATGCTCCAGGTCGCCTTCGCCGTTCTGGCTTTGCAGCAGGCGCTCGGGCAGCGGAAAACTGGTCGGCAGCGGTTTGGCGCTGACCTGGCCGAGCATGCCGAGGGCGCTGCGCACGAAGCTCGGCATCGCCTGCACCAAGGTGTTGGCGGCGATGATCGCGTTGAGATTGGTGCTGGCCGGCAATCCCGGCGTCAACTGCGCAATCAGCTTGATCAGGTCGCCCTTGAGGTCGGGGGCCAGTGTCGGGTTCTGCCCGGTGAGCAGTTTCGCTTCGAGGAACAGACCGCTATTGGCCAACGCTTGGGCGACACCTTTGGGGGTGCTCAGTTGTTGCACGTCAGGCAAACCGGCCAACAGTTTTTCCACGGCAACCCGCAGGTCGCTTGAGGTCTGGTCCGAGGGCGGCAGGTTCTGCAAAACCTTGATCATGCCGTCCAGCGAGCCTTGACGGCTTTGCTGGCTGACCAGTTGCTGGGTGACCGCCAGTTGCTCCTGACGGCTGCTCAATGGCACAAATTTCAGGGTTTGCGTGTCTTGCACCAGCGCACTCAACAGCGTGCCGATGCGCAGCGGTGTCGGGCTGTCGATGCTCAGCGTGCTGCCGCTCAACGCGGTGTTGAGCAGGCTGACCATCGAGCGGAACACCGTCGGTTGGCCCGGCACCTGTGGCAGCACTTGCGAGGTGAGCACTTTGCCTTGCAGCAAGGTGCCGACCGGCAGTTGCGCGGTGTCGATGCGGGTGAGGGTGGCAATGCTGGAGGCGATGGCCTGTTGCACCGTGATCGCCAGATTACTCGCCGAGGGTTGGGTGATCGTCAGGCTGGTGCCTTGGGGCAACGGCTGCGCGCTGATCGCCTGAACGGTGGCTTGACGGCCGCTGTCGAGGGTGACTTTGAGCAACAGTTGAAAGGTCTGATCCGCCTGCTTCAGCGACAGCACTTCGGCCTTGGCGGTCTGACCTGGGTTGATCAGGCCCTCCATCGGCGTCAGCAACTTGAGCAGGTCGCCGCTCACCAACAGCGGCCGCGAAGGCGCGGGCGTGGTCGGTGGTAGCGGGAGGATGTTCATTTCGCCTGTCATACGCGGTCACAACCTGAGGAAATTGCCCTCTTGAGAGTAGGGCATGGCATGTATAATGCCGCCCCGTTGTCACCGGGGCGCTGAAAACCTTGCAAATGTTTGACGCAGCTCGCTATGACGGGCCGCCAATGCATCTATTCTGCATCTCTTTAGCGGCCGCACTATCGCCGACTTGAACCGCCGACTTGAACGTAAAGGCCCGTGATCCCTTGACCAGCCCTGTCCTGCAAACCGTTGCCCTCGCTTGTGAGCGAGACCTTCGGCTGCTCTTCGAAAACCTCGAATTGAGACTGGCCTGCGGCGAAATGGTGCAAATCAGCGGCCCTAACGGCAGTGGCAAAACCAGTCTTCTGCGGTTGTTGTCCGGCCTGATGCAACCGACCGCCGGTCAAGTGTTGCTCAACGGCCAGCCGCTCAACGAGCAACGGAGTGAGCTGGCGCGCAACCTGCTGTGGATCGGCCATGCCGCCGGGATCAAGGACCTGCTGACCCCGGAAGAGAACTTGAGCTGGCTCTGCGCCCTGCATCAACCGGCGTCCCATGAGGCCATTTGGCAGGCGCTTGGTGCGGTAGGGCTGCGCGGTTTCGAGGATGTTCCCTGCCACACGCTGTCCGCCGGGCAACAACGCCGCGTGGCATTGGCGCGATTGTATCTGGACAGCCCGCCGCTGTGGATCCTCGACGAGCCGTTCACCGCGCTCGACAAACAAGGCGTGGCGCAACTTGAAGAGCACCTGGCCGGGCACTGTGAGCGCGGGGGCATGGTGGTGCTGACCACCCACCACACGCTGACCCGGATGCCGGCCGGCTATCGCGATATCGATTTGGGGAAATGGGCCATATGAGTGTGTTTGGCCTGTTGGTCGCCCGTGAGGCTCGCTTGTTGTTTCGTCGTCCGGCGGAACTGGCCAACCCGTTGGTGTTCTTCGCCATCGTGGTCGCGCTGTTCCCGTTGGCGGTCGGACCCGAGTCTCAATTGTTGCAAACCTTGTCTCCGGGATTGGTCTGGGTCGCGGCCCTTTTATCGGTTCTGCTCTCGCTGGACGGGCTTTTCCGCAGTGATTTCGAAGATGGATCGCTGGAACAGTGGGTCCTTTCGTCGCACCCCCTGCCTCTTCTGGTTTTGGCCAAGGTACTGGCACACTGGGCGTTCTCTGGCCTGGCGCTGGTCTTGCTCGCTCCACTGCTGGCGTTGATGCTCGGTTTGCCAACCGTCTGTCTGCCGGTGTTGCTGCTTTCTTTATTGCTGGGTACACCGGTGCTGAGCCTGCTCGGTGCGGTGGGCGCGGCCCTGACGGTGGGATTGAAGCGTGGTGGCCTGTTGCTGGCGCTGCTGATTCTGCCGCTGTACATCCCGGTGTTGATTCTTGGCAGTGGCGCCTTGCAGGCGGCATTGCAAGGCATGCCGGCGACCGGTTATCTCTTGTGGCTTGGTAGCCTGACCGCCCTGGCGATAACCCTGACACCCTTTGCAATAGCTGCTGGCCTGAAGATCAGCGTCGGCGAATAATAATGAGGTCTGGTTGTTTTTTAACCACTTTTTGGTTGAAAAAAGGCAGACCCTTGGCTCTTCATAGCGAAGAGCAACCGTGATGGAAACAGTTATGAACTGGACCTGGTTTCATAAGCTCGGCTCGCCCAAGTGGTTTTACGGCATCAGCGGTAAATTGCTGCCGTGGCTAAGCGTCGCGGCGTTGTTGCTGATTGGCGTGGGCGTCGTTTGGGGCCTGGCTTTTGCGCCGCCCGACTACCAGCAAGGCAACAGCTTTCGCATCATCTATATCCACGTTCCCGCCGCGATGCTGGCGCAGTCCTGCTATGTGATGCTGGCCGTGTGCGGCGTGGTCGGGCTGGTGTGGAAGATGAAACTGGCCGACGTCGCGTTGCAATGCGCGGCGCCCATCGGCGCCTGGATGACCGCCGTGGCGCTGGTTACCGGCGCGATCTGGGGCAAACCGACCTGGGGCTCGTGGTGGGTCTGGGACGCGCGACTGACGTCGATGCTGATTCTGCTGTTTCTGTACTTCGGCCTGATTGCGCTGGGCAACGCCATCAGCAATCGCGACAGCGCCGCCAAGGCCTGCGCGGTGCTGGCGATTGTCGGCGTGATCAACATCCCGATCATCAAGTACTCGGTGGAGTGGTGGAACACCCTGCACCAGGGCGCGACCTTCACCCTCACCGAAAAACCGGCGATGCCCGCCGAGATGTGGCTGCCGCTGCTGCTGACGGTGCTGGGTTTCTACTGTTTCTTCGGCGCGGTGCTTCTGCTGCGCATGCGCCTTGAAGTGCTCAAGCGCGAAGCTCGGGCGAGCTGGGTCAAGGCCGAAGTGCAGAACAGCCTGGAGGCCGCTCGATGAGTTTTGCTTCATTCGGCGATTTCCTCGCCATGGGCCACCATGCCCTGTATGTCTGGTCGGCCTATGGCATTTGCCTGGCAGTACTGGCCCTGAACGTGGCGGTGCCGATCCTGGCCCGCAAGCGGTATCTGCAACAAGAGGCGCGTCGTCTGCGCCGGGAGAACGGCAAGTGAATCCGCTGCGCAAAAAGCGTCTTATCATCATTCTCGCGATCCTGGTCGGGGTCGGCGCTGCCGTCGGCCTGGCCCTGAGCGCCCTGCAGCAGAACATCAATCTGTTTTACACACCGACCCAGATCGCCAACGGCGAAGCCCCGCAAGACAAGCGCATTCGTGCCGGCGGCATGGTCGAGAAAGGTTCGCTGCAACGCTCCGGCGATTCGCTGGACGTGAAATTCATCGTCACCGACTTCAACAAATCCGTGACCATCGCCTATCGCGGCATTCTCCCGGACCTGTTCCGCGAGGGGCAGGGCATCGTTGCCCTGGGCAAACTCAACGCTGACGGCGTGGTGGTGGCCGACGAAGTGCTGGCCAAGCACGATGAAAAATACATGCCGCCGGAAGTGACCAAGGCCCTGAAAGACAGTGGCCAATCGGCACCCACTCCCGCCAAAGAGGGCTAACTGATGACTGCTGGAATCTTCATTCCCGAACTGGGCCAGTTGGCCATGATCCTGGCGCTGTGTTTCGCGCTGGTTCAGGCCAGTGTGCCGTTGCTGGGCGCCTGGCGCGGTGACCGTTTGTGGATGAGCCTCGCTCAGCCCGCCGCCTGGGGCCAATTCGCCTTCCTGGTGTTTGCCTTCGGTTGCCTGACTTACGCGTTCATGACCGACGACTTCTCGGTCGCCTATGTGGCCAGCAACTCCAACAGCGCATTGCCGTGGTACTACAAGTTCAGCGCCGTGTGGGGCGCGCACGAAGGTTCGTTGCTGCTATGGGCGTTGATCCTCGGCGGCTGGACCTTCGCGGTGTCGGTGTTCTCCCGGCAGTTGCCGCAAGTGATGCTCGCCCGCGTGTTGGCGGTGATGGGCATGATCAGCACCGGTTTCCTGTTGTTCCTGATCCTCACGTCCAACCCGTTCGCGCGCATCCTGCCGCAGATCCCGGCGGACGGTCGCGACCTCAATCCCTTGTTGCAAGACATCGGCCTGATCGTGCACCCGCCGATGCTGTACATGGGCTATGTCGGTTTCTCCGTGGCGTTTGCCTTCGCCATCGCCGCGTTGCTCGGCGGTCGGCTTGATGCGGCGTGGGCACGCTGGTCGCGTCCGTGGACCATCGTCGCCTGGGCCTTCCTCGGCATCGGCATCACGCTCGGTTCGTGGTGGGCGTATTACGAACTCGGCTGGGGTGGCTGGTGGTTCTGGGACCCGGTGGAAAACGCCTCGTTCATGCCATGGCTGGTGGGCACCGCGTTGATTCACTCGTTGGCGGTCACGGAAAAACGTGGCGTGTTCAAAAGCTGGACCGTGTTGCTGGCGATTGCCGCGTTCTCGTTGAGTCTGCTGGGCACCTTCCTCGTGCGGTCCGGGGTGTTGACCTCGGTTCACGCCTTTGCCTCCGACCCTGAGCGTGGCGTGTTCATCCTGATCTTCCTGCTGTTTGTGGTCGGTGGCTCGCTGACGCTGTTTGCCCTGCGTGCACCGGTGGTGAAGAGCCACGTCGGCTTCAACCTCTGGTCCCGGGAAACCTTGCTGCTGGGCAACAACCTGGTGCTGGTGGTGGCGGCGTCGATGATTCTGCTCGGCACCTTGTACCCATTGATTCTGGATGCCATGACCGGCGCCAAATTGTCGGTCGGCCCGCCGTACTTCAATGCGCTGTTCATTCCGTTGATGGCGTTGCTGATGGTGGTGATGGCCGTCGGCATGCTGGTGCGCTGGAAAGACACCCCGGTCAAATGGCTGGTGGGCATGTTGACCCCGGTGTTGCTCGGCAGCGCCGCGTTGGCCGTGGTGGCCGGCGTTGCTTACGGTGACTTCAACTGGGCCGTCATCGCGACCTTCATGCTCGCCGCCTGGGTATTGCTGGCCGGTGTGCGCGACATCCTCGACAAGACCCGTCACAAAGGTTTGATCAAAGGCCTGCCGAGCCTGACCCGCAGCTATTGGGGCATGCAGATCGCGCACTTGGGCATCGCCGTGTGCGCGCTGGGCGTGGTGCTGTCGAGCCAGAACAGTGCCGAGCGCGATTTGCGCCTGGCGCCGGGCGAGTCCATGGACCTGGCCGGTTATCACTTTGTATTCGAAGGCGCCAAGCACTTCGAAGGCCCGAACTTCACCTCGGACAAGGGCACCATCCGGGTGATTCGCGACGGCAAGGAAGTCAGCGTGCTGCACCCGGAAAAACGTCTGTACACCGTGCAGAATTCGGTCATGACCGAAGCCGGGATCGACGCCGGTTTCACCCGCGACCTCTACGTCGCCCTCGGCGAACCACTGGGCGATGGTGCCTGGGCCGTGCGCGTACACGTCAAACCGTTCGTGCGCTGGATCTGGTTCGGCGGGCTGCTCACCGGTTTCGGCGGGTTGCTGGCGGCGCTGGATCGGCGTTATCGGGTCAAGGTGAAAAGCCGCGTGCGTGAAGCACTGGGCATGACGGGAGCCACTGCATGAGACGTTGGTTGATGCTGTTGCCACTGGCGATTTTTCTGGTGGTGGCTGTTTTCCTGTATCGCGGGCTGTACCTGGACCCGGCCGAGTTGCCTTCGGCGATGATTGGCAAGCCATTCCCGGAGTTTTCCCTGCCCGCGGTGCAGGACGGCAAGACGCTGACCAAAGCCGACATTCTCGGTAAACCGGCGCTGGTCAACGTCTGGGGCACTTGGTGCATTTCCTGCCGGGTCGAGCACCCGGTGCTGAATAAACTGGCGCAGCAGGGCGTGGTGATTTACGGCATCAACTACAAGGACGTCAACGCCGACGCCTTGAAGTGGCTGGCCGAGTTCCACAACCCGTATCAGTTGGACATTCGCGATGACGAAGGCTCGCTGGGCCTGAACCTCGGCGTCTACGGCGCTCCGGAAACCTTCTTCATCGACGCCAAGGGCATCATCCGCGACAAGTACGTCGGCGTGATCGACGAACAAGTCTGGCGCGAAAAACTGGCCGCCAAGTATCAGGCGCTGGTCGACGAGGCCAAGCCATGAAGCGCTGGATCGCCGCCGCTGTACTGGGTTTGACTATGGCCGGCGTGGCGCACGCGGCCATCGACACCTACGAGTTCGCCAAGGAAGGTGACCGCGAGCGTTTTCGCGAGCTGACCAAAGAGCTGCGTTGCCCCAAGTGCCAGAATCAGGACATCGCCGATTCCAACGCACCGATTGCCGCCGACCTGCGCAAAGAGATTTTCCGCATGCTGGGCGAGGGCAAGGACAACCAGCAGATCATCGACTTCATGGTCGACCGCTACGGTGATTTCGTCCGCTACAACCCCGCGCTCAACGCCAAAACCGCCTTGCTCTGGTTCGGCCCGGCCGGCCTGTTGCTGGGCGGCTTCGTGGTGATCGCCGTGATCGTCCGCCGTCGTCGCGTACAACGCGACAGCACCCCGGACTCGCTTTCTGCCGAGGAGCGCGAGCGCCTCGACCACCTGTTGGATAAAACTCAAGAATGATTGATTTCTGGCTCGCTGCAGGTCTGCTCCTTCTGGTTGCCCTGAGTTTTCTGTTGATCCCCGTTCTGCGCGGCCGCCGCGCTCAGCTGGAAGAGGATCGAACCGCCCTGAACGTCGCGCTGTACCAGGAGCGCGTGGCTGAGTTGCAGACTCAGCAGGAAGAGGGCGTGCTCAACGCCACACAAATGGACACCGGTCGCGCCGAAGCGGCCCGTGAGCTGCTCGCCGACACCGAAGGCGTTGCGGCGCCGCGCGTGTCGCGGCTGGGCAAACCGTTGCCCTTGTTGGCGGCGATTCTCGTCCCGGTGCTGGGCCTTGGTCTGTATCTGCATTTCGGTGCCAGCGACAAGGTCGAACTGACCCGCGAGTTCGCCCAGGCGCCGCAGTCGATGGAACAGATGACCCAGCGTCTGGAGCGGGCCGTCGCGGCTCAGCCGGATTCGGCGGAAGGCTTGTACTTCCTTGGGCGAACTTACATGGCGCAGGACCGTCCCGCTGATGCGGCGAAAATTTTCGAGCGCACCGTGAACCTGGCCGGTCGCCAGCCGGAATTGCTCGGCCAATGGGCTCAGGCTCAATATTTTGCCGATGGCAAAAAGTGGTCGGACAAGATTCAGGCGCTGACCGATGAAGCGTTGAAGGCTGATCCGAAAGAAGTCACCAGCCTCGGATTGCTCGGCATCGCGGCATTCGAAGGCGAGCGTTATCAGGACGCCATCGACTACTGGAACCGCCTCCTGGCGCAATTGCCACCGGAAGACAGTTCGCGTGCGGCGCTGCAAGGCGGCATCACCCGCGCCACTGAAAAACTCGAAGCCAGCGGCGGCAAAATCGCCAAGGCGCCGGCAGCCAAAGCGGCAGCGCAGATGAACGTCACCGTCGACCTGGCGCCAGAACTCAAAGCCAAGGTTCAGCCCGGCGACAGCGTCTTCATCTTCGCCCGCGCCACGTCAGGTCCACCGGCGCCGCTGGCGGTCAAGCGCCTGACCATCGCCGACTTGCCGGCCACCGTTGAACTGGGCGATGCCGACGCAATGATGCCGCAGTTGAAACTGTCGAACTTCCCTGAAGTCCAACTGGTTGCGCGCGTCTCCCGCGCCGGCCAACCGACTGCCGGCGAGTGGATCGGTCGCAGCCAGCCTCTGGCCAGCAGCACCACCGCGCCACAGAAATTGATCATCGACAGCCCGGACAAATAACAGGAAAAGCCGCCATGACCGCTATCGCACGCATCACCCTGCTCAGTCTCGTTCTGGGGTTAAGTGCGTGTGCGGTCCAGCGGCCGGAACCGACGACGGCGCCGCCGCCGATCCCGCCTTCGCAACCGAGCCCGACACCGTCGCCCACGCCGACGCCGAGCAAACCGGGTGTTCCGGCAAAACCCGCCAAGCCGCTGCCACGCACGTCTGCCAGTTTCGCCCCGCCACCGGGTGGCGACAGCCATTGGGACGCCAAGCTCGGCGTCTATGTCCTCGATGACCAGCCCAACACCTTCTACCGCCAGCGCACGTATTACCGCTGGGACAACGGCTGGAGCCGCTCGATCAGCCCGAGCGGACCGTGGGAAGAAACCGACATCCATGGCGTGCCGGGCGGTCTGGGACGGCAGTTTGGGCAGTAGCGGATAACCAGTAAGGCGACCTTCGGGTCGCCTTCATGTTTTTAGTGTTTGCTCCGGCGCTGCTTTCGCGCGCTGTCGTGCTTGGAAAAGGTGTTTTGATGGCAGGCAGGTTGATGTATCTCATCGGACCTTCAGGTTCGGGCAAGGACAGCCTGCTGGATGCCGCACGAACGCAGTTGGCCGAACGTGGCTGCCGCATCGTGCGACGGGTCATCACCCGTTCGGCGGAAGCCGTGGGAGAGGCGGCGCAAGGCGTCAGTGCGCAAGAGTTCGCCCAGATGCAGGCGCAGGGCGCGTTTGCCCTAAGCTGGCACGCCAATGGCCTGGCGTACGGCATTCCTCGGGATATCGACGATTGGCTGGCGGCGGGGCAAGACGTGCTGGTCAACGGCTCGCGCGGCCATTTGCCGCAAACCCGCGCTCGATACCCCAACGTGCTTGTGCTGTTGCTGACGGTCGATCAAGCGGCATTGCGCCAGCGTTTGCTGGCCCGGGGACGTGAATCCGTCGCCGAAATTGATGAGCGGCTGGCGCGCAATGCCCGTTTCAGCGAACGCCTGCTCGCCGGGGACGATCCTGCATTGTGCGTGATCGACAACTCCGGACTGCTGGCGAACACTGTCGAGCGGCTGTTGGCCTGCATCGACGGGCAGGCCGGATGCGCTTGATCCTACCCAGCCTGCTGCGCCTCAATCGCTCGATATCGCAGCGGTGCAGAGAGGCGTGAATCGGGTTTAGAGGATCGCCCGATAATGACTCAACGCCTTGCTCGACCGAATCAGGCCTTGGCGTGACAGAAGGTCAAGATAAGGGCCGACCTTCATTGGCGGCATCTTCAGTTGCTGTCGTTGGCGCTGCGCCGCCGCGATCACAGCGGATAAGTCCAGGTCTATAAGGTTGCCGACGAATTCGTCTGGATGTTGCGCCTCGATGCCGAAAGGGACTAACGCTTCAGCGGGGAAGTCTTTTTCATTGAACGTGACGATCACGCTGGCGTGGCAGCGGATGGCCGCCGCCAATACATGTCGATCATCGGCATCGGGCAACGTCAGTGCCTTGATCAGACCTTCGTGACCGGTTACGCAGGCGTCGGGCAATGCCTGATCCATCAGGTCAGACGTGCGATTGAGTTGTTCTGCGCTCAGGTCCGGACGGTTTTTGAGCACGTTGCGCTTCCATTCGTGATGTATCTCCAACGACCATTTCGCTCTGAAGCGCCCGGAGAGCGCGAGCCACATCAGGAAATCTCTGAGGGCGGCGGGGTAAAGCACGCAGGCGTCATATACCGCGGTAAAAGAGGATTGCCTCACTCGTATCCAGTCCTTAACGCTTGTGCCTGCGCGGCGAGAAGCGTCATTGCTCGCTCGCTGGCAGTGTCGCGCCGGGTTTTATAGTCCATCAAATCGGCAAAGCGCACACGTCGGTGCTTGCCGGTTTTGTGGTAGGACAAGTCGCCGGATTCGAGCAGTTTGATCATGTGCGGGCGTGAGATGTTGAGCAGGTCAGCAGCTTCCTGAGTGGTGAGTTTTGCGTGCACCGGTACGACTTTCACGGCGTTGCCGGCCGCGAGTTCAGCCAGAATGTCGACCAGCAATCGGAGCGCCGAAGTGGGCAATTCGACCGTGTGAGCCTCGTTGTGCTCATCAAAAATCTGAATGTGCTGGGTTTCGAATTGGGTCGCCAAATAGGCTGCCAACGCGCGCTGACCTTGAATGGCGGCTTTTACTTCGCGATCGATCGGCAAGGTAATAGTGGGGTGGATGACAGGAGACATGGCGGTTCCCAATAGTCTGAGTAATCGAAGCTGGCAGGCTATTCGAATTAATCGAAAATCGCAATAAACGAAATAATCGAAACCTCAGGCCGCATTCATCAACAGACCCTGCACATACCGCGAGGCTGAATATCACAGCCAGATGCTCGTCAGAACGCGGCTTTGCCGATTGAGGCGCCGCCGTCGACGAACAACGTTTGCCCGGTAATGAAGCCGCTCTGCTCGGACAACAAAAAGGCAATCGCCGCCGCGATCTCCTGCGGCTGGCCCAAACGGCCCATCGGCACACCCGCCAGATAGCGCGCTTCACCTTCGCTGCCGAGTGGATTGTTGGCGCGAAACAGTTCGGTTTCAGTCGGGCCCGGCGCCACGGCATTCACGGTCACACCGGTTTGCGCCAGTTCCAGCGCCCAGGATCGCGTGAAGCTGATCAACGCTGCTTTGGCAGCCGCGTACGCGGTGCGCTGGGTGATGCCGAGCACGGTCAGGCTGGAAATATTCACCACCCGGCCCCATCCCTTGGCGCGCATGTTCGGCAACAACGCCTGCGTGGCTTGCAATGCCGAATGCAGGTTGACCCGCATCACATCGTCGAAGGTGTCCAGGTCGATTTCGCCCAGCACTTGCGGGCGCACAAGGCCGACGTTGTTCACCAGCCCGTCGAATTCGTAAGTTCTGGCCAGGTCTGCGAGGACTTCCTGTGTCAGCACCCGGTCGCTCAAATCCAGCGGAAACAGAATGCCTGGAAAGCTCAGGTCGGCCGTTCGAGCAATACCGACCACCCGATGCCCGGCACGGTCCAGATGCTCGGCCACTGCGCGGCCGATGCCTTTGCTGGCGCCGGTGATGAGAAAGGTACGTCGGGTCATTTGAAAGCTCCTTGAAAGAACATGCCGCCGGGTCAGGCGACATTTGAAAGGGTCAGCCGCGAATCGCATCCCGAATGGCTTCAGGCAGTGGCGCTGAGTGTAATCCGGGTTGACCTCGGCGTAACGATCACGCCGGGCAAAAGACTCTTGCTTGAGAAGAACGGCTGCTTGAATCACACCCTGTAAAACAACCGAGCGTCGCAATACGGTTTTTTGTGCTTGAGTAAAGATAACTCTAGGGTTACTTTTGTTTAGGCCGGAGCAAGGAGGCTATTGGTGCAAAGCAGGCTATTGATCAGGGAATTGGAAGAGGCCGGCTGGATGCTGGATCGGATCGCCGGAAGCCATCACCTCTTCAAACACCGATACAACCCGTACACGATACCCGTCCCTCACCCGAAAAAGGATTTGCCGATCGGGACGGTCAAAAGCATCAGGAGGCGAGCCGGGCTCTATTGCCCGGGAGCCAGCTACGCAGGAGATCCATAATGCAATACCCAATCTGTATCGAGTGGGGCGACGAGAACACCGCCATCGGTATTCAGATCCCCGATATTCCAGGTGCTGTAACGGCCGGGGATACGTTTGAAGATGCTTACAACGCGGCAGTCGAAATTGCTCACATCATGCTGCAAGAGATTGTGGCTGATGGGGAATCGATTCCCCTGCCGACTTCTGCGGCCATGCACCGCAGTAATCCAGAGTTTGCCGACATGGGCTGGGGAATGCTCGAGCTGGACATCGCGCCTTACCTGGGTAAAACCGAGAAGGTCAACGTGACGCTGCCTGGCTATGTAATTCAGCGCATAGATCGTTATGTGCGTGAGCACAATGTGAAAAGCCGCTCTTCCTTTTTGGCTGACGCGGCGATGGAGAAGCTGGTTCGACACTGAGCAGGCAATAACATCGCTTTCGCGGGCCAGTCGGATCGGCAACCGACTGGCCCGCGAAGCTTTTGGCATCTCAAGCCGTCGCCAACGACGCCTTGTTCGAAACACTCAAAAACCGCAACAGCGCCAATAGCGGGAACGCGCTGCCGACAATCACGATCCACAACCAGCCGCCGTGTTCATACACCGCGCTGGCCACCGAGGAGCCAAAGGCGCCGCCGATGAAGATGCTGGTCATGTACAACGCGTTCAGACGGCTGCGGCTTTTGGCGTCGAGGGCGTAGACCGCGCGTTGGCCGAGGACCATGTTCATCTGGACGCAGAAGTCGAGCACCACGCCGGTGACCGCGAGGCCGATGACGCTGTAGGCCGGATGGATGAACGCCGGCAGAAAGCTCAGGCTGGCGAACAGCAGGGCCAACAGCGAGGCGATGCGGGTGTGGCCGGCATCGGCCAGGCGACCGGCAATCGGTGCGGCGATGGCACCAATGGCTCCGACCAGCGCGAAGATCGCAATCTGGCTTTGCGACAGGCCATGATTGCGCGCCAGTTCCAGCGGCACGGCGGTCCAGAACAGGCTGAACGTGGCGAACATGCAACCCTGATAAAACGCGCGCTGACGCAACACCGGTTGTTGGCGCAGCAGTGTCCACAGCGAGCCCAGCAACTGACCGTAAGAGGCGGTGTGGTCAGGTTTGCGCTGGGGAATGGTCAATGCCAGCACGATGCTGATCGCCGCCATCAAAATCGCCGCAATCACAAACATCGCCCGCCAGCCGAAGTGGTCCGCCACCACGCTGGATACTGGCCGCGCCAGCAGAATACCCAGTAGCAAACCGCCCATGATCCCGCCGACCACGCGGCCGCGAGACTCTTCCGGCGCGAGGTGCGCGGCCAGTGGAATCAGGATCTGCACCGACACCGAGCTGAACCCCACCAACAGCGAGATCAGCAAAAATACGTTTGGCTGATCGGTGAACGCGGCGCCCAGCAGGCTGGCAATCGCCACCAGCGTGGTGATGATCATCAGGCGGCGGTTTTCCAGCAGATCACCCAGCGGCACCAGGAAGAACAGGCCCAGCGCGTAACCGATCTGGGTCAGCGAGACGATCAGGCTGGCCATGGTGCTGGTCAGGCCGATGTCCGGTGCGATCAGGCCAATGATCGGCTGGGCGTAGTAAATGTTGGCCACGATGGCCCCGCAGCAGAAGGCGAACAGCAGCACCATGCCTTTGGTCATTGTCGTGGCGCCGTGGGGCGCCTGAGTCGCTGGGTTCATAACGTGTCTCGCTGAACAGAAGGCGGGCGCGCAGGCCAGGGGGCAGGTCAAAGCGGCGCAAGAGGATTGAAGCGATGGCGGACATTCCATTGCGCAATGGCTGACACAGGCCGGGCTGAGCGCCGATGAACCTTGCGTCCAGACATTGAGAGCGGATGATACATTCACTTACATCCTGTTCGATAGCGTGCTTATCTTCTCTCTCCACGTTTCATCATCGGAAGGCACTTTCATGAATGCGATGTTTCGTCACCTGATTCACGGCGCCTCGGCCCTGGCCTTGATCACTTTATTCACCACCAGCCTGGCCCAGGCTGCCGAAGCGCCGGGCCTGCGCATCGGCGTGCGCGGCGAGATCACTGGCGTCAGTGCCGACAGCTTGAAAGTCCACGCCAACAGCGGCGAAGACGTGGTGATCAACCTGGCCAGCGACACCAAAGTCCGCGCTGTCACCCTGGCCAATATCGAAGACATCAAGCCCGGCAGCTACATCGGCTCGGCGGCCATTCCTCAGGATGACGGCACGCTCAAGGCGCTCGAAGTCCATGTCTTCCCGCCGGAACTGGCCGGCAGCGGCGACGGGCATCGGCCGTTTGATCTGGTCAAGGGCAGCAGCATGACCAATGGCAGCGTGGGCGATCTGGTGGTCAGCAACGGTCGTGTGCTGACGGTGAACTACAAGGGCGGGCAGCAGAAGATTCTGGTGCCGGAGGATGTGCCGATTGTGAACCTGACGCCGGGAGACCGCAGCTTGCTGAAGGTCGGCGTGAAGATCGTGACGTTCGTGACCCAAGGCGCTGACGGTACGCTGACCGCGCAATCAATCTCGGCCGGCAAGGATGGCGTGACACCGCCGATGTAAGTGTGATTGCGCAAATCCTGTGGGAGCGGGCTTGCTCGCGAAAGCGGTGTGTCAGCCAATACAAATGGCGCCTGACACACCGCCTTCGCGAGCAAGCCCGCTCCCACAAGGGATTTTCATTGGCTGCATGTTTTGTATCTGCCCGTGGCCACAAAAAAAGGCGACCTTCTCAGGTCGCCTTTTCATTGCGCTCAGGTATTACTGGCCGCTGTAAATCTGGTCAAAGATCCCGCCGTCATTGAAGTGGGTCTTTTGCACAGTGCGCCAGTCACCGAAGGTTTTCTCAACCGACAGGAAATCCACTTTCGGGAAGCGGTCGGTGTACTTCGCCAGTACCGCCGGATCACGCGGACGCAGGTAGTTTGCCGCGGCAATCTCCTGACCTTCTGGCGACCACAGGTACTTCAGGTATTCCTCGGCAGCGGCGCGAGTGCCTTTCTTGTCGACCACTTTGTCGACCACCGACACGGGCGGCTCGGCTTCAGCGGAAACGCTTGGGTAGATCACTTCGAACTGATCGCGACCAAACTCGCGGGCAATCATTTCCGCTTCGTTTTCAAAGGTCACCAGCACGTCGCCGATCTGGTTGGTCATGAAGGTGGTGGTTGCTGCACGGCCGCCGGTGTCCAGCACGGGCGCTTGCTTGAACAGTTTGCCGACGAAGTCTTTGGCCTTGCTCTCGTCGCCACCGTTCTTCAATACATAACCCCAGGCCGAGAGGTAGGTGTAGCGGCCGTTACCCGAGGTTTTCGGGTTTGGCACGATCACTTGTACGCCGTCCTTGAGCAGGTCCGGCCAGTCTTTCAGGGCTTTCGGGTTGCCCTTGCGGACGATGAACACGGTGGCCGAGGTGAATGGTGCGCTGTTGTTAGGCAGGCGTGTGACCCAGTTGTCCGGGACCAGTTTGCCGTTGTCCGCCAGGGCGTTGATGTCGGTGGCCATGTTCATGGTGATGACGTCAGCCGGCAGGCCGTCGATGACCGAGCGCGCCTGTTTGCTGGAGCCGCCGAAAGACATCTGCAACGTGATGTTTTCGTTGTGCTCGGCTTGCCAGTGTTTCTGGAAGGCAGTGTTGTAGTCCTTGTAGAAATCGCGCATCACGTCGTAGGAAACGTTAAGCAGGGTCGGGGCGGCCTGGGCGACGCTGGTCAGTGCCAGGCCAGCGGCCAGAAGCGAGGCGCCAAAGAGTTTTTTCACTGCGCATTCCTTGTTTTGGGTAGGCGCAGCCTGCGGCGGCTCCTACGGGTTCGTTGTCAGTCATTAAGAAGTGTTGCCACTGTTTTGCCAGCGACTATAGCCGGACGTGCATAGGCCTTTAAAGATTAAAAAGCTCTTTGCTTATTCCAGTTTCTTAAACAGTGCATTACCGCACTGCGAGCAGAATGCCGCGCCGTGTTCATGGCTGTTTTTCTTGCACACCGGGCAATCGTGCTGCAACTGTCCGCCGCGCATGGCGTTGGCCAGTTCGGCGGTGAAAATCCCGGTGGGCACGGCGATGATCGAGTAACCGGTGATCATCACCAGCGACGAAATCACCTGCCCCAGCGGCGTCTTCGGCACGATGTCGCCAAAGCCCACCGTGGTCAGCGTGACGATAGCCCAGTAGATGCCTTTGGGAATGCTGGTGAAGCCGTGTTCCGGGCCTTCGATCACGTACATCAATGTGCCGAACACCGTGACCAGCGTGCAGACGCTGACCAGAAACACCACGATCTTCTGCTTGCTGCCGCGCAGCGCCGACATCAGATAGTTGGCTTGCTTGAGGTACGGGCTGAGCTTGAGCACGCGGAAAATCCGCAGCATCCGAATGATCCGGATGATCAGCAAATACTGCGCATCGGCGTAATACAGCGCGAGGATGCCGGGCACGATGGCCAGCAAATCCACCAGCCCATAGAAGCTGAACGCGTAGCGCAACGGCTTGGGCGAGCAGTACAACCGCAGGATGTATTCGACCGCGAAGACAAACGTGAAGCCCCACTCGATGTACGCCAAGACATCGGCGTAGTTCTGGTGGATGGCGTCGATGCTGTCGAGCATCACGATGACGATGCTGGCGAGGATGATCAACAGCAGGATGCCGTCGAAGCGCCGTCCTGCCGTGGTGTCGCTCTGGAAAACCATGACGTAAAGCTCTTCACGCCAGTTTCTGCTGCTGTCCATGGATACCGCCTGAACCAATAATCAGCGAAGCCTAGGTTGATTCTCCCCGGAAGCGCAAGGCGCACGAGCGACCGGGGCCTTGCCGAACACTTGAACGGCGGTGCGCAGGAGCCAGCACGCGAGGATGAATGGCGCGGTCAGCGTAGGCAGACCGACAGCGGCGAATACCGGCGTCAGCCACAGCGCGAATGCAATGCCGGCCAGCGGCAGCCATGGCTGCTGGCGCTGTGAACTGAAGGCAAGGGCGGCGAGCACCGCGTTGTAACTTCCGAGACCGAGCAATGCGCTGTAGAAATCGTGTTGCAGCAGGCTCCAGCCGATGCCCGCGACAGACGCCAGCAACGCGCAGCAAAACGCCCGGCGATCAGCTATGAGCAACCCGGCGGCAATCATCGCACCGGCCAGCGGATGACCGAGAAACATCACCTGGCCCAAGCCTTTGAGCGGGGCGAGAAGCAGGTTCAGCGTGTCGACTTCGATCAGATGCGCTTTTGTCGACGGCGTGGCGAAGCACAGCAGCAACCAGCTCAGCGCCACGAAGGGCGCGGTGCAGGCGGGCAGGTACTGGCTGATACGGGCGCGGCTGAGCCATTGCTGCGTGAGCATCGCGCTCAGGCCGCCAGCGGCGATAATCAGCGGCGGCAGCATCGCTGACCAGGGGAAATAAAGGCTCAGTAGCACGCCGAGTAAAACGCCGTTGTAGCTGAACAACCCGGCCTGACGATCAGCCTTGGCGTAGTTGCGACGTTGCGCGGTGAGCAAACCGGCGACACCGCCCAGCAGCGCACCGCCGAGCAGGGTGGGCGCGGTGAACAGGATCGCCAACAGGCACAGCAGACCGCACAGCGGATGACGCTGGAGGAAAATCTGGCTGAAACCGTTAAGCAGGGCAGTCGCCCAATCGGGGCAGTGGGTGTTGAAGTGGTTGGCAGGCATTTTATTTTTTGGTCAGAGGATCGGTTTCGCCTGCTTCGCGAGCAGGCTCGCTCCCACATTGAATCTCTGTTCAGTCGATGGATTTGGAAACGACACACATCCACTGTGGGAGCGAGCTTGCTCGCGAAGCGGCCAGTACAGGCGCTAGATCAACGTTTCGATCCGCAGTGAGTTAGTCGACCCCGGCTGCCCAAACGGCACACCCGCGGTGATCAACAGCGTGTCGCCGCGCTGTGCCATGCCTTGCGCTTGCGCAATCTCCAGCGCCGTCGAGCACACTTCATCGACCTGACGCAGCCGGTCATTGACCACCGAATGCACGCCCCAGGCCACGGTCAAGCGACGTGCGGCTTGCAGGTTCGGCGTCAGGTTCAGAATCGGCACCGTCGGCCGCTCCCGCGCCGCACGCAAACTCGACGTCCCTGACTCGCTGTAATTCACCAGCACCGCCACCGGCAGCACGTTGCTGATGCGCCGAATTGCGCAACTGATCGCATCGGAAACGGTCGCCTCGGCCTTCGGTCGGCTCACATCCAGTTGCGCCTGATAGTCCGGACCGTTTTCCACTTGGCGGATGATCTTGCTCATCATCTGCACCGCTTCCAGCGGGTATTCGCCGGACGCGGTTTCTGCCGACAGCATCACCGCGTCAACCCCTTCCGCCACGGCATTGGCGACATCGGTGACTTCGGCGCGGGTTGGCGCCGGGGAGAAGCGCATCGACTCCAGCATCTGTGTCGCCACCACCACCGGTTTCCCTAGCTGACGGCAGATGGTGATGATGTTTTTCTGAATCTGCGGCACGCTTTCGGCCGGCACTTCCACGCCAAGGTCGCCGCGCGCAACCATGATCGCGTCGCTCAATTCAGCGATTTCGCGCAACTGAGTCACCGCCGACGGCTTTTCGATCTTGGCCATCAGGAAGGCTTTGTCGCCGATCAGTTCGCGCGCTTCACGAATGTCTTCCGGGCGCTGCACAAACGACAGGGCGACCCAGTCCACGCCCAGCTCGAGACCGAAGCTCAAATCGCGGCGATCCTTGGCGGTCAGCGGGCTCAGTTCCAGCACCGCTTGCGGCACATTCACGCCTTTGCGATCGGACAACTCGCCGCCATTGAGCACGGTGGTGTCGATGGCGTCGTCGTATTTGGTGACCACGCGCAAACGCAGTTTGCCGTCGTCCAGCAGCAGGTCCATGCCCGGTTCGAGTGCGGCGATGATTTCCGGGTGCGGCAGGTTCACGCGGCGCTGGTCACCCGGCGTCGGGTCCAGGTCCAGGCGCAGCGCCTGACCGCGATGCAGTTGGACCTTGCCGTCGGCAAACTTGCCGACCCGCAGTTTCGGGCCTTGCAAGTCCATCAGAATGCCCAGCGGATAATTCAGCTGGCGCTCGACTTCACGAATCCACTGATAACGCTGAGCGTGGTCGGCGTGCTCGCCGTGGCTGAAGTTCAGCCGGAAAATATTGACCCCGGCCTGCACCAGCTCACGGATGTCGTCGATCCCGTCCGTGGCCGGGCCGAGGGTGGCGAGGATTTTGACCTTTTTATCAGGCGTCATGTTTAGGGCTCTCGAGGATCAGGATGGCGCGGAAGTCGTTGACGTTGGTGCGGGTCGGCTCGGTGACGATCAATGCGTCCAGCGCCTCGAAATAGCCGTAGCCATTGTTGTTGTCGAGTTCATCGCTGGCGCTCAGGCCGAGGGCGGCGGCGCGGGTGTAGCTGTCCGGGGTCATGATTGCGCCGGCGTTGTCTTCCGAGCCGTCGATGCCATCGGTGTCACCGGCCAGCGCGTAAACGCCGGGCAAGCCTTTGAGGCTGTCGGTCAGGCTCAGCAAAAACTCGGCGTTGCGGCCGCCACGGCCATTGCCGCGCACGGTGACCGTGGTTTCACCGCCCGACAGGATCACGCACGGCGCTGCCAATGGCTGGCCATGCAACACCACCTGTCGCGCGATGCCTGCGTGGACCTTGGCCACTTCGCGCGACTCGCCTTCGAGGTCGCCGAGGATCAACGGGCTGAAGCCGGCCTGCCGCGCTTTTACCGCCGCCGCTTCAAGCGATTGCTGCGGTCGGGCGATCAACTGGAAATGACTGCGCGCCAGGCTCGGGTCGCCGGGTTTGACCGTCTCCGATTCCGGGCTTTGCAGCCAGGTGCGCACCGAGGCCGGGACTTCGATGCCGTAGCGCTTGAGGATGGCCAGCGCTTCGGCAGAAGTACTTGGATCGGCCACGGTCGGGCCGGAGGCGATGACCGTGGCGAGGTCGCCCGGCACGTCGGAAATCGCGTAGGTGTAAACCGTGGCCGGCCAGCAGGCTTTGCCCAGTCGGCCGCCCTTGATCGCCGAGAGGTGCTTGCGCACGCAATTCATCTCGCCGATGGTCGCGCCGGATTTGAGCAGGGCTTTGTTGATCGATTGCTTGTCGGCGAGGGTGATGCCGGCTGCCGGCAACGCCAACAACGCAGAACCGCCGCCCGACAGCAGGAAAATCACGCGGTCGTCTTCGGTCAGGTTGCTGACCAGTGCTAACACGCGCTTGGCGACGGCAAGACCTGCCTCGTCCGGCACCGGGTGAGCGGCTTCGACGACTTCGATTTTTTCGCACGGGGCGCCGTGACCGTAGCGCGTCACCACCAGGCCAGACACTTCACCCTGCCAGCAGCGCTCGACCACTTGCGCCATGGCGGCGGCAGCTTTGCCGGCGCCGATGACGATCACACGACCGCTGCGATCGGCCGGCAAATGAGCTTCGAGGACTTGCTGCGGATGGGCCGCGTCGATGGCTGTGGCAAACAGCTCGCGCAGCAATTGTTGCGGATCGACCGACATGGCGGGCTCCCGGAATTTCTTGTTATTGGAGGGCAACTCGGTCCTGCGGGAGTGAGCACTGTGGTGAGGGGGCTTGCCCCCGTTGGGCCGCGAAGCAGCCCCAAACTCTCGATGGCACCGGAGATTTTGTGAGTGCCATGCACTCAAACGGGGGCAAGCCCCCTCGCCACAGGGTCGCTCCCCACAGGTTTCGTGCGGGGCCTATTTATCGCGAATCGAGAAATTCGCCATGTGTTCCAGGCCTTTGATCAGCGCCGAGTGGTCCCAGTTGCTGCCACCGATCGCCGCGCAGGTGCTGAACACCTGCTGGGTGTTGGCAGTGTTTGGCAGGTTGATGCCCAGTTCGCGAGCACCGGCCAGGGCCAGGTTCAAATCCTTCTGGTGCAGGCTGATGCGGAAGCCCGGGTCGAAGGTGCCTTTGATCATGCGCTCGCCGTGTACTTCGAGGATCTTCGAGGACGCGAAACCGCCCATCAAGGCCTCACGCACCTTGGCCGGGTCGGCACCGTTTTTCGACGCGAACAGCAAGGCTTCGGCCACCGCCTGGATGTTCAGGGCCACGATGATCTGGTTCGCCACTTTTGCGGTTTGACCGTCGCCGTTACCACCGACCAGGGTGATGTTCTTGCCCATGGCCTGGAACAGCGGCAGTGCGCGTTCGAAGGCGTCGGCATCGCCGCCGACCATGATGCTCAGGCTCGCCGCCTTGGCGCCGACTTCGCCGCCAGACACCGGCGCGTCGAGGTACTGCGCGCTTTTTTCGTTGATCCTGGCGGCGAACGCTTTAGTGGCGGTCGGCGAGATCGAGCTCATGTCGATCACGATTTTGCCTTTGCCGACACCGGCGGCCACACCATCGGCGCGGAACAGCACGTCGTCGACCTGCGGGGTGTCCGGCACCATGATGATGATGACTTCAGCTTCTTGCGCGACTTCTTTCGGGTTCGCCAGCGCGATGGCGCCAGCGGCGATCAGGTCAGCCGGGGCGGCGTCGTGGTGCGCCGACAGGAACAGGCTGTGACCGGCTTTCTGCAGGTTCAATGCCATTGGGTGGCCCATGATGCCGGTGCCGATAAATCCGATTTTAGCCATGAGAAAATCCTCTTGTTTTTATTGCTGCTTCAAGCAAATAGGGAACGCTTTGGGTGGGAGCGGGCTTGCTCGCGAATGCGGTGTGTCATTCAGCATCCGTGTCGTCTGACACACCGCATTCGCGAGCAAGCCCGCTCCCACAGGGATCGGTCAGATCACGTTATGGGTTTTGAGCCAGCCCAGTCCCGCTTCGGTGGTGGTCAGCGGCTTGTATTCACAGCCAACCCAACCCTGATAACCGATGCGATCCAGGTGTTCGAACAGGAAGCGGTAATTGATTTCACCGGTGCCTGGCTCGTTGCGTCCCGGGTTGTCCGCCAACTGCACGTGGTTGATCTCGCCCAAGTGCGATTGCAGGGTGCGGGCCAGGTCACCTTCCATGATTTGCATGTGGTAGATGTCGTATTGCAGGAACAGGTTGGCGCTGCCCACCTGTTCGCGAATCGACAGGGCTTGCGCCGTGTTGTTCAGGTAGAAACCCGGGATGTCGCGGGTGTTGATCGCTTCCATCACCAGTTTGATGCCCACCGCTTGCAGCTTGTCGGCGGCGTACTTGAGGTTGGCGACGAAGGTTTTTTCCACCGTGGCATCGTCGACGCCTTGTGGACGAATACCGGCCAGACAGTTGATCTGGGTGTTGCCCAGCACTTGCGCGTAGGCAATCGCCAGATCGACCCCGGCGCGGAACTCTTCAACCCGGTCCGGCAGGCACGCTATACCGCGTTCGCCCTTGGCCCAGTCACCGGCCGGCAGGTTGAACAGCACCTGGGTCAGACCGTTGGCGTCGAGGGTGGCCTTGATCTCGGCGGAGCTGAAGTCGTAGGGAAACAGGTATTCGACACCACTGAAGCCGGCCTTGGCGGCCGCTTCGAAACGGGCAAGAAAATCCTGCTCAGTGAACAGCATGGACAGGTTGGCTGCGAAACGCGGCATGGTGGTCTCCCGTGTATGTGTGGAATCCCCTGTGGGAGCGGGCTTGCTCGCGAAAGCGGTGGATCAGGCGACATCAATGTTGACTGTGCCAACGCCTTCGCGAGCAAGCCCGCTCCCACAAAGGGTTAATCAAGCAACGAAATCGCGGTCGGTGCATCGTTGCCGACCAGCGCCAGGTCTTCGAATTCGTTGACCGCGTTGATCTCGGTACCCATGGAAATGTTGGTCACGCGCTCCAGAATAATCTCGACGATCACCGGCACCTTGAACTCTTCGATCAGTTCCTGAGCCTTGCGCAGGGCAGGCTGGATCTGACCCGGTTCGAACACACGCAGCGCCTTGCAACCCAGGCCTTCGGCCACCGCGACGTGATCGACACCGTAACCGTTGAGTTCCGGAGCGTTCAGGTTATCGAAGGACAGCTGCACGCAGTAGTCCATGTCGAAACCGCGCTGGGCTTGACGAATAAGCCCCAGGTACGAGTTGTTCACCACGACGTGGATGTACGGCAGCTTGAACTGCGCGCCCACGGCCAGTTCTTCGATCATGAACTGGAAATCATAGTCGCCCGAGAGTGCCACGACCTTGCGGCTCGGATCGGCCTTGACCACGCCCAGTGCCGCCGGAATGGTCCAGCCCAGCGGGCCGGCCTGGCCGCAGTTGATCCAGTGACGCGGCTTGTAGACGTGCAGGAACTGCGCGCCGGCAATCTGCGACAGACCGATGGTGCTGACGTAGCACGTGTCTTTGCCAAACACCTGGTTCATCTCTTCGTAAACCCGTTGCGGCTTGACCGGCACGTTGTCGAAGTGAGTCTTGCGATGCAGGCTGGCTTTGCGCTGCTGGCAGTCTTGCAGCCAGGCGCTGCGATTTTTCAGCTTGCCGGCAGCTTGCCATTCGCGAGCGACTTCGATGAACACGGTCAACGCGGCAGCGGCGTCGGAAACGATGCCCAGGTCCGGGTTGAACACGCGGCCGATTTGCGTCGGCTCGATGTCGACGTGAATGAACTTGCGGCCTTCGGTGTACACATCGATCGAACCGGTGTGACGGTTGGCCCAACGGTTGCCGATGCCCAGTACCACGTCGGACTTGAGCAGCGTCGCGTTGCCGTAGCGGTGCGAGGTTTGCAGGCCCACCATGCCGACCATCAGCGGATGATCATCGGCAATCGAGCCCCAGCCCATCAGGGTCGGGATCACCGGAATGCCGGTCAGCTCGGCGAACTCGACCAGCAAGTCGCTGGCGTCGGCGTTGATGATGCCGCCACCGGCCACCAGCAATGGGCGCTCGGCCTGGTCGAGCAGGGCCAGGGCCTTTTCGATCTGCACGCGGTTAGCGCTTGGCTTGGCCAGCGGCAGCGGTTGGTATGCGTCGATGTCGAATTCGATTTCAGCCATCTGCACGTCGAACGGCAGGTCGATCAGCACCGGGCCTGGGCGGCCGGAGCGCATTTCGTAAAAGGCTTTCTGGAACGCGTACGGCACCTGGCCCGGCTCCATGACGGTGGTTGCCCACTTGGTCACTGGCTTGACGATGGCGGTGATGTCGACAGCCTGGAAATCTTCTTTATGCATACGGGCGCGGGGTGCCTGGCCGGTGATGCACAGAATCGGGATCGAGTCGGCCGAGGCGCTGTAGAGCCCGGTGACCATGTCTGTGCCCGCCGGGCCGGACGTGCCTATGCACACGCCGATGTTGCCGGCCTTGGTGCGGGTGTAGCCCTCGGCCATATGCGAGGCGCCTTCAACGTGGCGAGCGAGGACGTGATCGATGCCGCCGACCTTCTGCAAGGCGGAGTACAGCGGGTTGATCGCGGCGCCCGGGATGCCAAAAGCGGTATCAACCCCTTCACGGCGCATCACCAGAACGGCGGCTTCGATTGCTCTCATTTTGCTCATGGTTTTGTGCCTCTTACGTTTTGTAATTGTATACAAGTGGCTTTGCGCAGAGTTTATTCACGGCGGACGGCGCAGGTCAATCCATTTTCTCAAGCGACTGTTTCATTCGTCGGAAGCCCTATCTACTGTGGCTTTTCGTCGCATGTGGCGCTTTTCGAGAATTATTGTATACAAAAATATAATTCATTGTGTTCTATTTATTGCATTGGACTGCGGCAGAAAAGCGCAGTCTTCCGACTTTCCCGATAACAAAATGAGGACGGCACCATGAGCGCTTTAACCTTGAAAGTCGCAATCAACCTGACCAGTCAGGCCATCTCCGCCGGACGTGCAATCTCGGCGGCACCCTTGACCGTCGCGGTGCTGGACGCCGGCGGGCACCTAGTGACCTTGCAACGCGAAGATGGCGCCAGCCTGCTGCGCCCGCAGGTCGCCATCGGCAAAGCCTGGGGCGCCATCGCCCTCGGTAAAGGCTCACGCTTGCTGGCGCTGGACGCGCAACAACGCCCGGCGTTCTTCGCCGCGTTGAACAGCATGGGGCAGGGCAGCGTCGTGCCGGCACCGGGCGGTGTGCTGATTCGGGATCAGGACGGGAATGTGCTGGGCGCAGTGGGGATCAGTGGTGATCTGTCGGATGTTGATGAGCAGTGTGCGATCAGCGCGATCGAGGCGTCGGGGTTGCGGGCGGATGCTGGGGTGACGGCTTGATCTTCAGCGCCTGAACAAATGCCATCGCGAGCAAGCTCGCTCCCACAGGATTTGATGGTGGTCACAGAACATGTGAACACCGCAGATACTTGTGGGAGCGGGCTTGCCCGCGATGACTGCCCACCAGACACATCCTGCTAAAAGTCTGTCTCACTCTCTGGCATTCACAGGTCTAGTCTTCTGATGAATTCGTCATGGGAGAGGCAAAGGAATGCCTGATTCACCCGCTTCACATCGCCTGCGAATGGGGCGCTATGCCGAACCTAATCGAATCTATCTGCTGACCACCAATACGCTTGATCGCAAGCCGGTTTTTGCCGATTTCGCTTTGGGCAGATTGGTTGTTCATCAATTTCGTCGGGCACAAGATCTCGGATTGGCGAAATCACTGGCTTGGGTCGTCATGCCCGATCATTTCCATTGGCTGGTCGAATTGGAAAACTGTTCGCTCAGAAAGCTGATGCGCCAGACTAAATCCCTTATCACTAGAGAGGTGAATCTTTCGAGTAGTAAAAGCGGGCCGCTTTGGCAGCAGGGTTATCACGACCGGGCGTTAAGGCGGGAGGAAGATTTGGTGAAGTTGGCCCGGTATGTCGTGGCAAACCCGTTGCGGGCCGGACTGGTGGAAAAGCTTGGCGACTATCCGCTGTGGGACGCTATCTGGGTTTGAGTCGGCACCGAATTGCCTTCATCGCTGGCAAGCCAGCTCCCACAAGTTTCTGTGTTGGATTCAAATGTTGAGAACGACACAAATATCTGTGGGAGCTGGCTTGCCAGCGATGGTTGCACCACGGTCCATCAGTCCGGCTCACACCCTTTAAGCACCAGCCGAATAATGGTCTGCGCCGCCGCTTCATAGTCCTCTTCATCCAGCTTGGCCTTGCCAGTGATGGCCGTGATCTGCCAATCAAAGTCGGCATAGGTCTGGGTCGCGGCCCAGATGCTGAACATCAGGTGATTGGGGTCGATCGGGGCGATTTGCCCACGGTCGATCCAGGTCTGGATGCAGGCGATGTTGTGCTTGGCCTGGCCGTTGAGCTGTTCGACCAGGTCGGGGCTCAGGTGCGGGGCGCCGTGCATGATTTCGCTGGCGAATACTTTCGAGGCGAACGGCAAGTCGCGCGAGATGCGGATTTTCGAGCGGATGTAGCCGCTCAGCACGTCGCCCGGCACGCCTTCGGGGTTGAACGGCGTCGAGGCCTGCAGAATCGGCTCGATGATGCTTTCCAGGACCTCTCGGTAGAGGTTCTCCTTGGATTTGAAGTAGTAGTAGACGTTGGGCTTGGGCAATCCCGCCTTGGCCGCGATATCACTGGTTTTGGTCGCAGCGAAGCCCTTGTCGGCAAATTCTTCACTGGCGGCACGCAGGATCAGTTCTTTGTTGCGCTCGCGGATAGTGCTCATAAACCAGGGAGTTCCTTGCCTGTTCTGGCGGTTGCGCATGGTAGCACCGGCCTCGCGCGGCGCTCAAGAATGCCCCGTGTGGCAGTCGGCCGCGCTATGCTGCGCGGCATTCATTCAAGAAGGAAACCTGATTCATGGCAGGAAGCAGTTTGCTGGTGCTGATCGACGACATCGCGGCCGTGCTCGACGATGTGGCGTTGATGACCAAAATGGCCGCCAAGAAAACTGCCGGCGTGCTCGGCGACGATCTGGCGCTCAATGCCCAGCAGGTCAGCGGCGTGCGCGCCGAGCGGGAAATCCCGGTGGTGTGGGCGGTGGCCAAGGGCTCGTTCCGCAACAAACTGATTCTGGTGCCGTCGGCGCTGGCGATCAGCGCGTTCATCCCGTGGCTGGTTACGCCGTTGTTGATGGTCGGTGGTGCTTACCTGTGTTTTGAAGGGTTCGAAAAACTCGCGCATAAATTCCTGCACAGCCGTGCTGAAGATCAGGCGGGTCATGCGCAATTGGTTGAAGCGGTGGCCGATCCGGCGGTAGATCTGGTGGCCTTCGAGCAGGACAAAATCAAGGGGGCCGTGCGCACGGACTTCATTCTCTCGGCGGAAATCATCGCCATCACCCTCGGCACCGTGGCGGATGCATCGCTGACCCAGCAGGTGATCGTGCTCTCGGGCATCGCCATTGTCATGACTATCGGCGTCTATGGTTTGGTGGCCGGTATCGTCAAGCTGGATGACCTCGGACTGTGGCTGACCCAGAAGCCCGGACAGCTGGCCAAAAGCATTGGCGGCGGAATTCTGCGTGCAGCGCCGTACATGATGAAAAGCCTGTCGGTGATTGGCACGGCGGCGATGTTCCTCGTCGGTGGCGGGATCCTGACCCACGGCGTGCCGGTGATTCACCACTGGATTGAAAGCGTCAGCGCAGGGGCGGGCGGTGCCGGGTTTGTCGTGCCGACGTTGCTGAATGCGGTGGCGGGGATTGTGGCGGGTGCGCTGGTGTTGGCGGGTGTCATGCTCGCCAGCAAAATCTGGAAGGCAGTGAAAGGTTAAACCCACCACATCCCCTGTGGGAGCGGGCTTGCTCGCGAAAGCGGCGTGTCAGTCAACCTATGTGTTGGATGTAAAGGCGCCTTCGCGAGCAAGCCCGCTCCCACAGTGGATGGGTGGTGTTTGATCTGGCGTGCATGAAAAAGGCCATTCGATTTGCATCGAATGGCCTTTTTTGTAGCTGCCGGGTTACTCGGCGATCTGCAACTTGCGTGACTCGGTGTACACGTAGCGCACTTTTTCGTACTCGAACGGCGAGTTCAACTGGCCGTAGCGGAAGCTGGTCTGGTAGCGCTTATCGATGGCGCGCAAGACCCAGATTTCAGGATGGTTGGAGCTGACTTCGGAGACGTTCAGGAAGTTGATCGCCGATTCTGCACTGAAGTCCACCACCAGGCCGCTGGTGTCGCGGATGTTCGAAGGGCCGAGGATCGGTAGTACGAAGTAGGCGCCGCCCGGTACACCGTAGAAGCCCAGGGTCTGGCCGAAATCTTCGTTCTGGCGTGGCAGGCCCATGGCGGTTGCCGGGTCCCACAGGCCGGCGATGCCGATGGTGGTGTTGAGCAGCAGGCGCGCGGTGGTTTCCATCGAGCGCTTGCCTTTGAACTGCAGCAGGCTGTTCATCAGGTTCGGCACATCGCCGAGGTTGTTGAAGAAGTTGCTGACACCGGTGCGCAGGAAGCTCGGAGTGATGTAGCGGTAACCGTCGACCACGGGCAGGAACACCCATTGATCGAAGCGGTAGTTGAAGTGGTAGACCCGACGGTTCCATTCTTCCAGCGGGTCGTAGACGGCCAGCGCATTGAGCGTCGAACGTTCGAACTCGCGCTGGTCCAGGCCCGGGTTGAAGGTGAGTTTGCTCAGCGGTTCCTTGAAGCCGTCACTGTCGACCACGACCGGTGCATTGGCTTTGCTGTTGTCGGCATTGGCGACGCCTGCACAGAGTAACGCTGCGATAAGCAGGAGATATTTAGCCACGGAAGAACTCCAGCATGGCGTCGCTGTTGACGCGGTAGTTAAGGTTGCCGCAATGGCCGCCGTATGGATAAACGGTCAAACGGTCGCCGAACGTCTTGCGCAGGAAGCCGAGATCGCCCGGGCCGAGGATCAGGTCGTCGGCGTTGTGCATCACCGCGATTTTCGGGCTGTCGTGCAGGTAATCCTTCAGTGCATACAGGCTGACCTGATCGATCAGTTGCAGCAGGCTGCCGCCGTCGGTGCGGGCGCGCCACATCGGGATCACTTGTTCGGTGATGTAGCAGTCAAAGTCGCATTGCAGCGCACGCTTGAGAAACGGCGTGAGGCTGGTGCCTTCGGTGATCGGGTACTTCGGTGGCGTGATCAGGCCGCGACGGTTGATCAGGTCCGAGGTGAAGGCAATGTCGGCCGCCGAGAAACGGAACGAGGTGCCGATCAGCATGGCCATCTGTTCGTTGGTCAGGTGCTGCTTGGACTGCTGGAAGTCGTAGAGCAGTGCATCGTTGAGGTCGATGTAGCCTTTCTGCTGGAAGTAGCGGGTCAGTTTGTTAAACACCAGTTCATAGAACGTGGTGCTGGTGTTGATGCCCTTTACCTCTGTCTGTACCAGCTTGTCGAGGTTGGTGATCGAGGTGTAGAGGTTGACCGGCGGGTTCAGCAGCAAGACTTTCTTGAAGTTGAAACTGCGGCGGGTTTCGTCCAGGTGCGCGACGAAAGCCGCGTCCAGCGCGCCCAGGCTGTAACCGGTCAGGTAGTAGTCGGTGACCGGCACTTTCGGGTTTTGCGCGCGTACGGCCTGCATCACCCGGTACATGTCTTCGGCGTCTTCCTTGGTGATGCCTGGCGTGGCAAAGCGCGAGGCGGCGCTGATGAAGTCGAAGCTGGTCGGCGACGACAACTGCACCACGTGGTAACCGGCCTTGTAGTAGAGCTTTTTCAGGTACTCGTTGAGGTTGCTGTCATAGCGCGCGCCAGTGCCGGCGATCAGAAAGATCAGCGGAGCGGGTTTATCCTGAGTGGCGATGCGGTAGGTGAGTTTTTTCACCGCCCAGAAGTTGTCCGGCAGTTCGAACGCTCGCTCCGGACGCAGGGTGATGGTGCGATCCGTCTGGTCGATGTCCTCGTCCAGCGGCAGTTCCGGACGCAGGTCAGGCGGCGTCGTGGCGATGGTCGCCTCGAACGGGTTGGTCAAGGGATAGCCATAACTGGCGGCGTCGATGTCGACCGCCAGTGCGGACGCACTCAAAATAAGGCCGCCAAACAGGGCGGCGAAGCGCAAGGAACGGAGCATGACTAGATCCCTTAGAGAAAGGTGCCGAATGAAGTTCGCAGGCTATGACCACTGGATTTGCGCCAAAGTGCCATGCATCGGCACCAAACAGGCTTAATTCGGAGTAATAGTAGCCCGACGATACACTTTGCAGGGGCTGGATGCCCAGTTAAGTGTTGTTAACGCTTGCGTAAGGCGGCCGGAGGTTTAAGCTGGCCGCCGTTTTCGTTTATTGGAGTGCTTCATGTCCCGTCGCTTGCCCGTGATTGTGCTGCTTGTTTTGCTGCCTTTGTGGCTGGCCGCCAGTTATGGCGCGCGTTATGGCTTCATGGAGGATGCGCAGTGGGTCGGCGTCTGCGTGGATGAATCTAGTCGCTGGGAATGCCTGGTTCGGTCGAACCTGGGCTTGATGATTCACTTCAACGTGTTGGGCTGGGCGGCCATCGTTGCAGCGGTGATCGCTTTTGTGCTGCCGGGCCGGGCGGGGTGGTGGCTGGCGGTGCTGGCGCTGGTGTTCGGGTTTCCGGCGCTGGCGTTGTACAACACGACATTGGCGGTGTTCGCGGTGGTGATTGCCGGGCTGCGGTTGGTCCGGGCTTCTCGAAGCGCCTGATCGATAGCCTTCGCGAGCAAGCCGCTCCCACATTTAATCGGTGTCGTATACACCTCCAATGTGGGAGCAACTGTCTTAACCCTGCCATTCGTCACCGCCATTCGGTGCCGTCGCGCAGCATGGCATTCAGCCGGATCAACAGTATCCGCATGC